>NZ_JADQ01000037.1:0-47638 GCF_000518465.1 Paenibacillus sp. J14
AAGCCATTTGGCCACTTCATCGCGATAATCGCCTCGATACAGTCGGCCTCGCTTTGAAAACGGCTACTGATAGATTTAAGCCCCATGCTCGTACCTAATTCCATGTCCGATCCCTCCAATTGAAGTTCCTCTAGTCACTGAATACGCACGTGAGTTCCCTTTTTTTCATTATAGCAAACATACGTTCTTGTATCAACTAAAAAATCCCAAATCTTCACGAAAAATGTGGATGTTCAGATCACTGTGCAGCCTTAGTTTAATCCCCCTGATCGATTCGCCAATTCTGAATCAAAGGGATAATCGTGCAAAAAGGGGGTTGGAGGGCTAGAGGGGCTAGAATCCCCTCTACTCTCTTCCCTAATCTCTCAATTCTGATCGAAAGGGATAATGGTGCAAAAGGGCACAACGAATCACAACGAATCACAACGAGGCACACAAAGGCACAATCTTCTATCGCGATCTCCGTATTCTGATCGAAAGGGATAATCGTGTAAAAGAGGCGTGCCGAAAGCCCAAAGTTCGGAGGCAGGCGGTGTCAAAAGGCGGCATTCGCCAATTTATACGGCGGGCGGGTAGTCGTCCATGATGCACGTGTCCCCTCAGCATATATTTATTAAGACCCAGGAAACGAAAGATTGAAATCCACGAAGATAGGATGAAGAACCTTGGAGAACGTCAACGAGAATCGATACGGCGAGGCTTATCAGGCCGGATACCAGGATGGGATTCGGTATGGCGGATGCCAGGCTGTGCTGGAACGCATTCCGCCGGTTTCTCGGCCGAAAGTGGACCTGCGGGTGCTGTATGTGCCTCAAGGGTTCGATGCGATTGACGAAGGGGTTCAGACGGCGCTTGCGGAGTTGACGCGGGAATGCATCGTTGCCTCACCGGAAATGATGCTGCAGGAAACCGAGCACCATCGTCCCGATCTGGTGCTGGTCATGAATTCGCTGCACATTTTTCCGCCTGATCATACTACGCAGTTGGAGCAGATCCGGAGAATGGGGATTCGGACCGCTGTTTGGTTCGTGGATGATCCTTATTTTACCGATGATACGACCGCGCTGGCTTTAAGCTACGATGTGGTGTTTACGCACGAAATCGAATGTGTGCCGCTCTATCGCTCCTTAGGGGTGCAAAGCGTACACCATCTTCCGCTCGCTGCGAATCCGCGTCAATTTCGGCCCATTCCGGCTAAGCCTGAATATCGCTATGATGTTTGTTTTATCGGTAATGCTTTTTGGAATCGAGTAGCCTTGTTTGATCGCTTAAGCTCGTTCCTGCAAGACAAACGCGTGCTGATCGCAGGATACCATTGGGATCGCTTGCCCAGATACGAGAAGCTGGCGAGGTTCATCCGCCCAGGGTGGGTTCCCGTTGAGGAGACGGTCCGTTATTACAATGCCGCCAAAATTGTACTCAACATCCATCGACCAACGCAAACCGGCCAGGACAACCGGAACGGGAGCGATACGCCTGGGAGTTCGATCAATCCGCGAACCTATGAAATTGCCAGCTGCGGCGCTTTTCAAATTACGGATATCCGCGGCGATTTAACCTCGTTCTATCGGCCGGGCTACGACATCGAGACGTTTCGAGATGAGGCGGAGTTAGAGGCGAAAATCCGCTATTATCTTGAGCATGATGAGGAACGACGCTTAATCGCTTGGCGCTCGCTGTGGACGACGACGGCGTTCCATACGTATATGGACCGGGTTAGCCGCCTGTTGGCTGCAGTCACCAAAAGCTAGTAGAGGAGTCAACCCACTGGAACTACCCCAACGAGAACCAACTATCAAGAACTCATCAGCTAGAACTATCCAACTAGATTCAACCTAGTAAAGGAGTGACCTTATGTTCATGGAAGAAGCGGCTGGCCATCCAACTCAACCCGTGATGAGCCCGGAGGAGAGCGGTAGAACCAACGGGTTCCGTGACGGCTATGCCGAGGGGTACCTGAGAGGAAGGGCCAGCTATATTGTCAGTCAACCGCGGCCGAAATTCCCGGTACGCAACTTAAAAATATTATATGTTGGCTCGGGGAAAGGATTTCCTTATTCTCCGATTGATGAGGCCGTAACTTCCACGCTCCGCACGTTAACTGCTGAAGTGATTACCGCTGTGCCGGGCGATTCGATACCGGATTTGGCATCGCTGCATAAACCGAACTTGCTGCTCGCCCTCGACGGCTTGGAGCTTCCTCTGGAACATGTCAACGCCGTGCGGGCGATGGGTATCCCTACGGCGATATGGTTTACGGATGATCCCTACTACACGGATCTGACGGTTCCGCTGAGTACGCAATATGATTACGTGTTTACTCTTGAACGAAATTGCGTTGATCTGTATCGCTCAGCCGGCTGCAGCCAAGTTCATTATTTGCCGTTTGCCGCCTTTCCGGAGCACTATCGTCCGACCTTGATGCCATCCCCGCACCGCCGCAATTTAAGCTTTATCGGTTCAGCGTATTGGAATCGGGTGAACTTTCTCCGGCCTATTTTTCCAGCGTTGATTGAACAAGGCTTAATGATTAACGGTATCTGGTGGGATCGGCTGCCGGAGTACCCGGACTATGTGGACCGGATCGAGCTGGGAAAATGGATGGGTCCGGTGGAAACCGCCGAAGTGTACAGCGGGTCGAAAATTGTACTGAACTTACACCGCTCCCCGTTTGAGGAGGATGTTAATAACAACAAAGCGGGTATCACAGCGGCGTCGCCAAACCCGCGGACGTTCGAAATTTCGGCCTGCGCAACGCTTCAATTGGTTGATTCGCGGGATGACCTAGCTTCGTTCTACGTCCCCGGCGAAGAAATTGAAACCTTCTCCTCGCCGGAGGAGTTGGTTGAGAAGGTGCGTTTTTATCTGAATCACGAGGAAGCAAGACGGGAAATTGCGTTGCGTGCGCTGAATCGGACCTTGCGGGACCATACCTATTCCAATCGGTTAGATCAGCTGCTAACCGTGATTTTCGGGTGAATCCAGTGAAGTGGAAGCTGGTTCCTGAGCCTCGGACAAACGCACAGGCAAAGGAGGGGCAATTGTGTCGGATAGAAAGAAGCTTCTGCTGTTCTCGCACGTGTGCAATTCCAGAAACGTAACCGGCGCCGAAAAGCTGTTGTTATTCAGCGCGAGAAAGCTGTCGGCTTATTACGACTGTACCATCGTGGTTCCAAGACAGGGCAGTTTGTCGGTGCTGGCCCATCGTTATGGGATTCGCACACTGCTGTGTGATAACCCGTTGATATACGCGATGTGTTCCCCGAACTCCAGTCTGTCTGGCGAAATCCATACGATTGCCTGGAGCGACTCGGTGCAGCGTACAATCGGATTGCTCCAAGAGGAGCGGCCGGATGCGGTACTGGTAAATACCAGCGTGAATGTAGCACCGGCGATTGCGGCTAAACAGTTGGGAATCCCTGTGATTTGGCAGATTACGGAGGTCATTGCATCCAATGAGTTTACGGCGGAAGCAGTGAATCTGATCGACAGATACAGCGATTTGATTGTTGGCATTTCCGAATCTGCCCTGCTTCCTTTCGCTGGAACGCAGGCTATGCACAAAACCGTATTGCTCTATCCTTCGTGGAACCCGGAGGATATCCATCCCGAGCTTTGGCCGGCACAACGCTGGCAACGAAGAGCACAATGGAAGATCAAACCGTCCGAATTTCTGGTCGGCTATATTTCCTCTTACCTGATTCCAGAGAAAGGTGCCAACCATTTTATCGAAGCAGCGCTGAACCTGGCGCACCGGTTCCCGGAGGCCAAATTCGTCATGATCGGTGCGGAAGTTCAACCTGAGTATTATCGGAGTTTAAAGCGAGCGGTACAGGGGTCACCGCATGGGCAGCGATTTATTTTTGTGAGTATGGAATACCATGTGGAATCCGCCTTTAGTGCGATGGACATCGTCGTTGTTCCGGGCATTCTGCCCGAAGGGTTTGGATTAACGGCGCTGGAAGCGATGATCTTCGGAAAACCGGTAGTAGCCTATGCTTCTGGCGGATTGCGCGAAATTTTGGAGTCGACAGGTAACGGAGCTTATCTGGTACCGACAGGAGACAGCCTTGGACTTGTGGAGAAGTGTGCAGAGCTCCTGTCTTCTTCGGAACTGTCCCGCAGCGTAGGGGAAAGGAATCGAGTTCAAGCAGAGGTTATGTTTGGCCCTGCTGCCTACGAGCTGCGGCTTCAAGAACTCGTTCAGCGGATGCAGGGATTGTCGGGGGTTGCCGTACCTCTGCCTGAGCCGGTCCCGACCACGACTTCCCCAGATGCGGCGGAGTATCGAGGCTCTGGATCGGCGGCGGGTGCAGCGAGTCCGTCAAGCCGCCGCAGACGAGTCAAATTGAAGCGAGCCAAACTGCGTAAGCGAAAATCCGGTGCGGGAAGGAGCTTCACCGCCCGACGCGGCGGGAAGCGACGCGCAAGTAAGACCACCCGGCGCAAGGCGGGGGGCACCCGGAAGATGAACCGAATCCGCCGCAAACCTAGCCGGAGAACCAGAAATCCCCGCAGGCAACGCGTGCGGAAACGCCAGAAATTTACAAGGAGATGAGTCAGCAAGGAGATGAGACCGTGAAGATCATGACCATTTTGGGGACCCGACCGGAAATCATTCGGCTCAGCCGGATCATCCCGTTGCTGGATCAATGGGCCGATAAGCATGTACTGGTGCATACGGGCCAGAATTTTACGGCTAGTCTCAGCGATGTTTTTTTCCAAGAGCTGGGTTTGAGACAGCCAGACTATGTCTTTCAAGATCAGCAAACGACGCTGGGCAGCCAATTAGCGGCGATGTTTGGCCAGATGGAGCAGATCTTGGAGGCGGAGAGACCGGACCGCGTATTGCTGCTAGGGGACACAAACAGTGCGTTGTGTGCCATACTCGCTGAACGTCTCGGTTATCCTGTGATCCACATGGAGGCGGGTAACCGCTGCTTCGACCTCGAGGTGCCTGAGGAGAAAAATCGGAAGCTTATCGATGCGGTGTCGACGATCAATATGCCATACACCCCGCAGAGCAAAGCTCATTTGCTGGCGGAGGGGGTGCCGAGCAACCGGATCGTGCTGATCGGCAATCCGATTTACGAGGTGATGAAGCATTACGCGCCTCAGATTGAAGCAAGCGATATTCTGCAGCGGCTGGGACTGAGAGAAGGAGATTATTATCTCGTGACGACCCACCGGGCGGAGAACGTCGATCGACCACCCTCCCTGCAAGCTATTATGGATGGGCTGAATCGAGTCGCAGAAATGTCGTCCAAACGGTTAATTTGCAGCATTCATCCTCGGACGAGATCGCGGATTGAACAGGACCTGAAGTTGGAGATGCATCCTTTAGTGGAATTTTATGAGCCGTTTGGTTTCTTTGATTTCGTGAAGCTGGAGAAGCATGCGCTATGTGCGTTGACGGACAGCGGCACCGTGCAGGAGGAATGCTGCATCATGCAGGTACCAACGGTAACAATTCGCCGTACGACAGAGCGGCCGGAGACCGTGGATTGCGGTAGCAACGTCGTATCCGGCATCGACGCCGGCAGAATCGCCGAAGCAGCGAAGATGATGTCCGGTATGGAACGTTCATGGCCTTGTCCTGAAGGATATTTGGAGGAGAAGGTCTCACAAAAAGTGGTCAAATTCGTGCTTGGGGGGAAGTTGAATGTTTAAAGATCAAGTGATTCTCGTCACCGGGGGGACCGGTTCCTGGGGTTACGAGCTGATCCGCCAGCTCCTCCCCCAAGACCCGAAGGAGATCATCATTTACTCCCGTGGTGAAGCGGCGCAGGTTGCGATGAGCCGCACCTTTCATGATGAGCGCCTGACGTTTCGAATCGGCGATATCCGCGATAAGGAGGCTTTGATCACGGCCTGCCAGAACGTGGACATCGTCTATCATCTGGCTGCTTTGAAACACGTGCCCATTTGCGAAGAGCAACCTGCTGAAGCGCTGAAAACCAATGTGGTCGGCACCCAAAACGTTATTGAAGCCGCCATTAAAAACAAAGTGAAAAAAGTCCTTTATATCTCTACGGACAAAGCGTCGAACCCCTCGAACTTCTATGGCATGACCAAAGCTATCGGTGAAAAGCTGGTTGTTTACGCCAACCTGATCCAGGATGAAACCCGATTTGTATGCATTCGGGGCGGCAACGTTCTGGGGACCAACGGCAGCGTGATTCATTTGTTCAAGCAGCAGATTCGGGAGCAGAAGCGGGTAAAGATCACCGATTTGGAAATGACTCGATTTTTCCTTACGATGCCGGAAGCGATCCAGCTTCTATTTAAGGCTTCTCGGGAGAGCATCGGCGGGGAGATTTTCGTCATGCTGATGCCAACCTGCCGGATTATCGATCTGGCGGAGGTGCTGATTGAGGCTTCAGGCATCCCCGATGTGTCGATTGAGGTGACGGGGATCCGCCCTGGCGAACGGATTCACGAGTTGCTGCTCAGTGAATATGAAAGCCGGTCGACCGTGGTATACGACAAGGAGTATCTGGTCATCATGCCTGCGCTCGAGATCGCGGGTCTGCGAGATCGTTACGGCCATTTGCCGCTCGTTCCTTACGGCGAGTTGAGTTCGGAACATGAGCTGATGAGCAAGGAGGAGATCCGCAACATGCTGGATAAAGGAGGATTTCTCTCATGAAATTGCTGATCCTTGGGGGCCATGGAATGGCCGGTCATGTATTGGTACGACATTTTCGCGAGAAGGAAGGCTACCAGGTGTTCTATACCTCACGCGACCCTGGTGACCGCAACTCATTGATCTTGGATGCCGGAGATATCGTCGCTGTCGATCAGGCGGTGCAGTTAGTTCGTCCCGATGTCATCATTAACGCGGTTGGGGTGCTAAATCAATTTGCCGACCAGGATAAAATTATGGCTTATCACATCAATGGATTTCTGCCCCACCGGCTGCGCCATTTAGCTGACAAAATCCATGCGCGCCTGATTCATATCAGTACGGACTGCGTCTTCCGCGGTGACCGTGGCAGCTATAAGGAGGATGATCAGCCCGACGGTGTCACAACGTATGCCTTAACGAAGGCGCTTGGGGAGATCCGTGACGCAGGACATCTGACCATCCGTACCTCCATTATCGGACCGGAGATTCGCCGTCATGGAATTGGTCTCTTTCATTGGTTTATGAATCAGAAAGGGAAGGTGTCCGGGTACCGCCAAGTCAAATGGAACGGCGTGACGACGATCCAGCTTGCGAAGACGATCGAATTGCTGTTGGACCGGCCCGTGTCCGGGTTGATCCATTTAGCGCATCCAGAGGTCGTCAGCAAATACGAAATGCTGCAAATGTTTCAAGAAATTTGGGGGAAAGACGACGTTGAGATCGAACCGGATGATGGCCCGAACCTCGACCGAACGCTGGTGAACACCCGTCCGGATGCGGTAGTCCCTCTACCTTCGTTCCGAAAGATGATAGAGGAAATGGCGGAATGGATGAAACAGCATGGGTGACCGGGCGACGGTTCTGATAACAGGAGCCGGCGGTTTTACCGGGCGTCATGCTTGCCAACGTTTTGCTGCCAAGGGATACCGGGTTTTCGCTATGGTCAGGAAGGCAGTCGGATGGCCTGTCAACGAGAAGTTAGAGTACATTCCGTGCGATTTGACTGACCGGGCAGGGGTCAAGCAGGCCATTGAGCAAACCCGGCCGCAGTACGTGCTGCACCTAGGCGGGAAAAACTCCGTCCCGGATTCCTGGGCTCAGCCCCTCCTCTACATGGAGAGTAATGTCATGACGACCCTATATCTGCTGGATGCGTTACATTCCTGCGGTCTGGGGGATACCCGTATCCTCGTAGCCGGTTCTCGGCTTAAATTTGGACTGGATCGGCCGCTTCATCCCACGCATCCTTATGGGTTAAGCAAAACTTTGCAAGAGGCGGCCGCTTTAGCCTGGGGGAAGTTGTTCCAACTTGGCGTGTTGATCGCCGAACCCGGCAACTTGATTGGCGCCGGTCCATCCACAGGGATATGCTCTCTGCTCGCCCGGCATATCGTCCGGCTGGAGCGGGGAGAGTCCCCTCTCCCTTTCCAGTTGTCTGCGGCGGATGCTAGGCGTGACTTCCTCGACGTACGTGACGCGGTGGATGCCTATGAAATGCTACTGCGCAAAGGGGAGATCGGAGAGGTGTATCCCGTCTGCTCCGGGCGAGAGCGAAGCTTGGCCGAACTGGTGGAGGACTTCGCACAGCTAACAACCGTAACGGATATGAGGATCCAAGCGGGTCCTTCATCCGGAAGCGGCTCGGCGTCCCCTGCCGAGCCGCCCCTTCCCCAGGCACTTTGGGACCTGGGGTGGCGGGCCAATGTGGCTTGGGAACAATCGCTGCTGGACATCCTGGACTATTTTCGCAAAGAGGGGGCCGCAACATTATGAATCCACGCGTGAGCATCATTATTCCGTTTTATAACTGTCCCTACATTGAACAGGCAGTGCAAAGTGCACTGAGTCAAACGTATCCGCACACAGAAATTATCGTTGTGGATGACGGTTCGACTGTCCACGCCGAACGGCTTGCGCCTTACCGCGGTCATATCTATTATTTGGGCAAGGCGAATGGAGGAACGGCCTCCGCGCTGAACCACGGAATCCGACACGCATCCGGGGAGTATATTGCGTGGCTTAGCTCGGACGATCTGTTCGCGCCTCAGAAAATCGAAATGCAATTAAATTTCATGCTAGGGCAAGGCGCTGAAATTTCCCACACCAATTTCCACTACATCGATGAACACGGCCGAATCACACAATACAATGCTGGCATGCAGCCCCTCGGCATGCGAGAGCTGGCGAACACGTTGTACAGCGGCAACCCGATTAACGGTTGTACGGTCATGATCAAACGCAGCTTGATTCAGCGTGTAGGCCTATTTGATGAAGGACTGCCGTACACCCACGATTACGATCTTTGGCATCGAGTCATGCTCTCTCGGACGGCTTTTCCTTATTTGAACGTTCCGCTTATCTCTTACCGACGGCATTCGGGGATGGGGACGCTGCGCCATCAGGCGGCGATTTCGGCGGAGATCCGGTTCATTCAGAACCGTTACCGGGATGCACTGACCCATCTCATAGCGACTTCATAACGATACTAGCGGGCCTGTCCAAGCTATCGACGAAGCCTAAGAAGACAAAATAAGCGGTTATCTTGATAAAGATGTCTATACCAAAACCTTCTTCGGTTCATAACCTGTACTAGATTACAAGAAGGTGGTGATTTAAAAGATGGGTGTCTTTCTTGATGCCAGAAGCTCCGTGAACTCCAACCAGCCTGGTTTCCCCGGAACTCCACTCACAGATACTCCTGCATTGTTCGGGATTATCGGGCTGCAAACGCAGAACGTTCCGAATCCGATCGTTGTGCTGTCGGGTACTATCGGAATTCTGGGAGACGTCGGCGATACGTTTACGATTGAAATCGTTCGCGGTGCTACGTACAACCCTGCCAACGTCATCTATACCCTCGACGGCGTAGTTAGCAGCGCCGTATCCACAGAAGTTACGTCTTTCGTAGCCGCCGACCTTCTGGCTCCGGCTGCTCCGGAAACCGTCTATACGTCCTTTATCTCTGGAGCAACAACGGCAGTCCGTAACGGTCCAGAATCATTAGTAGGCATTGCCCAACAGGGTTAGGTTGAACCCAGAAAGCCTGCCTCGGGGTGACCCGGGCAGGTTTTCTGCTAAACAAAGGATATCAGCTCCGATAGAAAAGGATTTGAAGGAATGAAGCGGCTAAAAATTTTGTTCGTAACGAAGGATTTCAGTCGGTATTTGGAACGGAATTTTCACTACATGCAATTGGAACTGCGAAAATATGCCGATTTAGCCTTGGATCATCGGGGCGGAGAGGTGCGGGCCATTCTCCGGCGAGCTCCCTTTCAGCCCGATTTTGTTCTGTTTAATGATCGGTTTCATGCCACGTATTGTCCTCCGGTTGAAGGGCTGGAACATCTGAAGTTACCCTGGGGCATGATCATGCATGATCTGCATGCCAAAGTCGAGCAGCGACGAGAGTTCCTGCGTCGACATCCTTCAGCCGCCATCTTTGTGATGTATCAGCAAGCGTTCCGGCAACGGTATCCCGAGTTTAAGGGCCGTCTTTATTGGCTGCCGCATTTTGTAGAACCTACGGTGTTCAGGGATTATCGGCGCCGGAAAAACATCAACGTTCTGCTTATGGGAGCAACGAACCCGAAGGTTTATCCGTTGCGCCATAAGATGAAGACGGCTTTGTCCGGATTTCCCGGCTTTGTGTATCACAGTCATCCCGGGTATACGAACTTCGATTCCGATGCCCAGGCGCTGGTGGCGCGAGGCTTTGCACTTGAAGTGAACCGATCCAAGATCTTCCTGACTTGCGATTCCAAATTCCATTATCCGCTTCGCAAATATTTTGAAGTGCTCGCCTGCAACACGCTACTGCTTGCATCCGAGAACGCTGATCTCCGTGCGCTTGGATTTAAATCTGGCGTGCATTATGTGGCGGTATCGGAGCAAGATTTTCTCGCCAAAATTCATTTCTATCTGCATCCCAACAACGAATCGCTTCGAGCCAAAATCAGCGGGCAGGGCTATGAGTTCGTTCGGGAGAAACATACAACCTCCGTTCGCACTCAGCAGCTGCTTCAAATGATCCGTTCCATCGTTGGTTAAATTTTTGCATTAGAGAAAGCCAGAGACTCGTCCTTATGTTCAAACTTCAAGCGAAAGGGGAGATGGATGTTGTCACGAATCATAGCCATAGTTGGTATGGGATATGTTGGTCTGCCATTGGCCGAAACGTACCTAGACCAAGGCTTTCGCGTTATCGGCATCGACAAGGACGAACAGAAGTTACAGCTGTTGCAGCAGGGGCGCAGTTACATCGCTGACGTTCCTGATGAAAAAATCCAACGATATACCGATGCGCAGCAATTGACGGTATCGTCGGACTTCGCCAAAATCGCAAGCGCAGAAGCGGTCATTATTTGTGTACCAACTCCGTTGACAAAGAAGCATGTGCCGGACATGACCTATCTGATCGATGCTGCCGAAAACATCGGAAAGCATCTTAAGCCCGGGCAGTTGGTCGCATTGGAAAGCTCTACTTACCCCGGAACCACTCGGGAAGTCATTTTGCCGCTGTTACAAAAAAGCGGTCTGAACCTCGGGACGGAGTTCTTTGTTGGATTTTCGCCAGAGCGGGTGAATCCCGGAAGCCGCCGTTACTCGCTGCGGGATATTCCTAAGATTGTTAGCGGAGTTACCACGGCTTGCGCAGATCGGATGGAAGAGCTATATCGTGCAGGATTTCGCACTGTGGTACGGGTATCCTCGACAGAAACGGCGGAAATGGCGAAACTGCTGGAGAACACCTTTCGTTTCGTAAACATTTCATTCATCAACGAGTTTGCTTTGCTCTGCGATCAAATGGGAATCAACGTTTGGGAAGTGGTGGAGGCCGCCTCCTCGAAGCCGTTTGGTTTTAAGGCGTTTTATCCTGGCCCAGGCGTAGGCGGACATTGCATCCCGGTGGATCCGATCTATCTGCAATGGAAAGCACAGCAGTTGGGAATGGAGAGTTCGTTCATCGAGCTCAGCACGCGGATTAACCGCGAAATGCCAAGTTACATTGTGTCCAGACTGCAAGAGGAAATGGACGGTTCCACTCTTGCTGGCAAGCGGATTTTGGTGCTCGGAGTTACGTTCAAAGAGGATGTCGCCGATATCCGCGAATCAAGCGTGCTTGAGGTGATCCGGCTGCTCATGGCCGCTGGTGCTGTAGTCGATTATCATGATCCGTTGATTCCCAAGGTGGAGATCGGCGGAACTCAGCTGCTCTCGGTGGAGTTGACAGCTGAGCGCTTAGCCTCCTCGGACGGTGTGTTGATTGCGGTACGTCACCGCGGATTACCGCTTGAGGAGGTCGTAAAGCACGCACGTTTCGTGTTCGATACTCGGAATGCAGTGGCCGGTATGCAAGGCAAGGCGCGGATCGTTAGGTTGGGGGGCGGAAAAACAGGATCCGCTCAAAACGGAATTTCTCGATGAATCTAGTTACGAAAGGAAGGTATATAGATGTTTAGAGAAAAAATCGTGTTAATTACCGGCGGGACCGGATCCTGGGGGAAAATGTTGACGAGGAGGCTCCTGCAAGAGGGACCGCGGGAAATTCGCATTTTCTCGAGAAACGAATACGCTCAGGTCTTGATGCAGCGGGAATTTAGCGGGCACGTCTCCATGCGCTATCTGATCGGCGATGTCCGGGATTACACGGCGGTGGAGGCGGCTTGTAAAGGAGTCGATTATGTCTTTCATCTCGCAGCGCTAAAGCATGTGCCGGTTTGCGAATTCCAGCCGGAAGAAGCGCTTAAGACCAATGTGCTCGGCACAGAAAACATCATTCGGGCGAGCATCGCGAATAAGGTTATCAAGGTGATTGACGTATCTACCGACAAGGCGGTGGATCCGACCAATACGTACGGGATGACCAAAGCGATCGGGGAGAAGCTGATGATTCGCGCCAACGATTTAAGTGAACATACCCGATTCACTTGTATCCGCGGGGGGAACGTGCTGGGGACGAACGGCAGCGTAGTTCCGCTGTTCATTAACCAACTGCGGGACGGGAAAGACTTAACGATTACCGCTCGAGAGATGACGCGCTTCTTCCTGACCTTGTCCCAAGCGATCGATCTTCTGCTCAAAGCGGCCACGACAGCCATCGGAGGCGAAACGTTCGTGATGAAAATGAAGGCTTGCCGCATCATCGATATTGCCGAGGTGCTTGCAGAGCATTATGTCGGACATCACGTTCCGGTGCAGGAAATTGGCATTCGGCCTGGAGAGAAGCTGCATGAGGTGCTGGTCTCCCGGTACGAAGCTCCTTATACACTCAAGTACAGCGATCAATATTATGTCATTCTTCCTCCCAGCTCCAAGGAGCTCATTGCCCATTATTCCAGCTTGCCTCGCGAACTGTTCTCTGAATACAATTCCAACGCTTCTTTGCTTGATAAAGCCGAAGTGGCAGAACTGCTGCGGGAGGGAGGGTTCCTGAACTGATCACGATAAGTTTATGTATGATTGTCAAGAACGAAGAAGCCCGTTTACCCGTATGCTTAAAGTCCGTCTCCGATCTGGTGGACGAAATAGTGATCGTAGATACGGGTTCGACCGACCGCACGAAGGCGGTTGCGGAGGAATTCGGGGCCAAGGTGTATGATTTCGCTTGGCAGGACGATTTTGCGGCTGCACGGAATTTCGCTTTCTCCTTGGCAACCTGTGAATATATTCTGTGGATGGATGCCGATGATGTGTTCACCGAACCCAACCGCGCCAAGCTCCTTCAGCTCAAGCAAAATTTGAGCTCCGACATTGACGCGGTTCTGATGAATTATGTGCTGCATGAGGAGGAACAGACCGGAGCGCCGCTGGCCTACACCCGGCGGAACCGATTAGTCAAACGGAGCCGGAAGTATCGCTGGATTGGCATCGTACATGAATACTTGGATATTCCGGATGGAAAGCAGCTGCTAACGGATATCGCTGTAACTCATCGCGGAACCGGGGGCCATTCCGGCCGAAATTTAAAGATCATCGAGCATCATTTGGCTTCCGGCGGTGAACTGCAAGGAAGACTGCGTTTTCATTTCGCATGCGAGCTCGCAGATGCTGGACGATATGAGGAAGCCGTACCGCAGTTTACGGAATTCCTTCTCGATCCGATGGCGAACCGGGATGATCTGATTCTGGCCTGCGCTCGTTTAGCGGATTGCTATGGTTTTTTGAGACGCGAAGGACAGAAACTGGAGACGTTGCTGCGATCTCTCCAATATCAAATTCCGAGTTCGGAAATTTGCTGTGCGATCGGAAGATGTATGGAGGATCGACAGGAATGGGCGATGGCAGTCTATTGGTACGGTCAGGCGTTACAGAATGCCCATGTTGGCAGTTGGACAGCGATCGTTCAGTCGGCGCCCCGAACCTGGTTGCCGCATAGTCGGTTATGTTTGTGTTATGCGCGGCTTGGCCATTTACGTCAAGCGTATGAACATAACCGGGAGGCACTTCGTTATTTGCCAGAGGATCCAGGCCTCCGTGAAAATGAGAAGAAGTTGAAGTTGGCTTTGGAAAATACGTCTACCTCATAGGCGGCTCCCCAATAGTATATGCATTTTGCAGAACAATTGCCGACAAAAGAACCTCCAGATTTCTGGAGGTTCTTTCATTTGTTTCTTTATTTTACTCCTAAGCTTTGCAACATTTGGCGGAAGGAATCAGCATATTGTTGCGGCGACAGCCACTGGTGGACATGCTGTTCCCCCATGCTGCGGATCTTCTCCCGCTGTCCGTGATGATCCATCAGCTCCAATGCGCCGGCAACCGCTTGGCCCACTTGCGGGTACGCGAAAAATTTTCCCGTCTCATTATGTTTGATAAAGAGACGTACACCATCCGAATCAGTGGTCAGCACGGGGCAACGGCAAGCTAATGCTTCGGCAACGGCATATCCGAAGCCTTCCAGCGTAGATGTGGAAATCATGAGTCCGCCGGAATCGCCGACGCGGGATAAATAATAGGGCATCTCCCGGTTGGGGGTATTCGGATACAATTTCAGGTTCGATTCTAATCTTAAGCGTTGAACATACTGCCAAAACTTGTTTTTCGTCTCCTCAGACGGAAGTTGATAATCGAGGAACATCCAAATTTCCATCTGTGGACGTTGACGGAGCAGGGCGGCCGCAATTTTCAGAAATAATTCCCAGTTCTTATTCGGGTCCAGACGTCCGACCCAAGCGATAATGGGTACCGGATACTTCGGTTGTGCGATATGACGGAAGTGCCGAGTATCCAGCGGATTCATCAGTACGAACTTGGGCAATGTGGGATAGTGGGTGGAGGCCAACTCCATCAAATGGGGGGTTGGAGGCATCAGCGAAGCCTGGCAATTTCGTAAGATTTCGTCCTTGCCTTCCCGAAGCGTCTGATCCGCTTGCTCCCGCGTGCCCAAGCCTTGAATTTCAAAAATTATCGGTTTGTGAAACCCAAGCCGGCGCAGCCGTTCGGGCATCCAATAATCCGAGGTAGCTATAACGGCATCATATTGCGGCAAACGTTGAGCGAGTTCGGCATCGCTTGGGTCCACCATTACGGGAATATTAGCCTGCTGCGTGTTGATGAGCCCGGTACCGGGACGCAAATACAAAATATGGCCTTCAATGTTCCGGCTTCTGAGCGCTTCGCAGCGCAAGCGGTTTAATGTTTCGACCCCGCCGCTCGGAACGTAAAACGTAAACAGCACTTTCATGGGCCAGCACCCCTTGAGGTTAATCAGCGTCTCAGATTTAGTGTACGCGTCATCTGATTTGGACGTGTGGGTAGATTTCCCGCGATAAAAGCCTGCAAAAGCTCAGGTGGCAGGTGGGTGGCTCGGTTATGTTTACCTGTATGACGACTACGGGATTTGGCGCATCATAAGTCCTGTTTCATACATTACTTTTTCGGATGGAGGTTGACTACATGCGAGGAGCGAAAGTCGTAAACTTATCGTTATCCGCAGCGTTAATTGCAGGGATGGCTTTAGTGGCAGGCTGCGGTGACGGAAAGGGCGACAATAATGTGCGTACGCAAAGCTTACGGGGCAATAACCGCAATTATGATGTCAATTCTTTGAACCCCGGCAACCGTCTGTTCTCCCGCAGCGCCGGCAGCGGACAGGATACGCGTATCCGTTCCCTGCGTTACAGCCCTGCGCTTAGCAACAAGGTGGCACAGCTTCGCGACGTTCAAACCGCACATGTCGTTGTTACCGACCGTGATGCATATGTAGGTGTCACACTCCACGGCATGAATATGAATGGCCGGACTAGCGCCTATGGTATGCAACGGCCAAACGGAGTGGGCCTGGGTACGACGAATGTTGGCGGGCCTTACGGTGCGGACTATGGTACCCGCGGGGCTGGGGACAACGGACTAGCTCGCGGCAACGATCGAGCCGGTTTGGGCGGGCTCTTTGACCTTGGACGCGGATGGTTTGGAACCGGGAACAACGTAAGCCGTAACAACAACGGCTCTATACAGGGCACCGGTACAACTGGCAACCGCTCCGGGTCGATGTATCCTGGGGGCAATATGGGCATGTCCAGCGTGAACCGAGGTACCGGAACGACAACAGATCGAATGGGTACGCGTGGAATGACGAACACCCCTTCGGGCTTCACGACAGGGAACGGGGCCTTGGGAGCTGGAACGAGCAACGTTTCCCAGGATTTGAAAAACCGGATCGAGGCTGCCATTAAGCAAACGGCACCGCATATCCGCAACGTTTATGTAACAAGCGATTCCGATTTTGTATCCACCATCGGCCAATATGCTACAGAGTCCCGTGGCGGAGGAACGCTGAACAACTACATCAGAGATTTTGAAACGATGCTTAACCGTGTATTCCCCGGCCGTGCAGGGACGATGACTGGACCAAACGGCTATGCGCCAACTAGACCTAATGCCGGCATGGGCAATGGGACAGGAACAGGTGCACGTGACATGAACGCCGGCTTCACCGGAGGGACGACCCGCTAACGGCGGTTTAACAGTAATGCCAAAAAGCGCGAGATGCGGGAAGAAATCTTCCTGCGTCTCGCGCTTTATCTTGTGTTTGGAGGATTTGGATTATTCGTGATCTTGGAATGCACGGCCTTTGACCCATACACGCTGCAGTTCCAAATCACGGTCAACCAACAGCAAATCCGCCTGTTTGCCGGTTTCGATCGAGCCGGTGTAATGATCGATGCGAATCAGCTTCGCCGGATTGACGCTGGCGGCTTCCGATGCGCGTTCGATCGACAATCCCACCTCTTGGACGAGATAGCGGAAACCGCGAATCATCGTTAACGTGCTTCCGGCTAACGTGCCTTCGCTGTCGCGCAGCGTGCAGACATTATTCTTCACGACAACCGGCAAATCACCAAGCATGTAGTCCCCGTCACCTAAGCCTGCAGCCGACATCGCATCGGTGATCAGGAGCAGGTTGCTGCCGGTCTTCACGCTGCTAAGCAGCCGGATGGCTGCTGGATGAACGTGAATGCCATCGGCAATAATTTCTGCGCTGATGCCCGGCGTACTCAGGATGGCCCCGGCGGTACCCGGTTTGCGGTGATGCAACGGCGTCATGGCGTTAAACATATGCACGGTGTGATTCAAGCCCACCTCGTAAGCGGCTATGATTTCTTCGTACGTGGCATCGGTATGTCCGGCAGCCGCGACGATTCCCTGCTTCCGCAAATAGCGAATCAACTCATGTGCTCCATCCCGTTCAGGCGCAAACGTAACCTGTTTAATTAGCCCCGGATACTGCTGTTCCCAGCCTTCGATCCATTCGCGATTCGGCGGGACGATGTGTTCGGGATTTTGGGCGC
The DNA here is from genome assembly GCF_000518465.1 of Paenibacillus sp. J14. Taxonomy (NCBI): domain Bacteria; kingdom Bacillati; phylum Bacillota; class Bacilli; order Caryophanales; family Paenibacillaceae; genus Paenibacillus; species Paenibacillus sp. J14. The sequence continues at coordinate 17,419 of NZ_JADQ01000037.1, forward strand.
CCGGCCATTTCGGGCTGATAAATGGCCCCTCTAAATGTACGCCAACCAACTGGGCATAAGGCATCTCGCCAGCCATATATTGATGGACTTCTTCCAGCACGTTGTCGATCATCGCCTTCGGAAGGGTCATCGTTGTCGCCAACATCGATGTCGTTCCCTGACTGCAGTGAAGCTTCGTAATCGCGTCCAGACCTTGCTTGCTTGGTTTAGAGAAATCCTCCAGCATGCCGCCATGGACGTGCACGTCGATAAAGCCGGGCAGCACATAGCTGCCTTTGGCATCCATCGTCTCAACACCTGCGGCATGAGCTTCAGGCAATCCTGCGGTGGTGCCGACGTAAGTGATGACGCCGTCTTTCACCGCCACTGCGCCGTCGCGGAACGTCCCGCGCGGGGTGACAACTTCGGCATGAATCAGGTTGAAGGTACGTCCGGCGCTGCTCATCACAGGAATCTCCCCGCAGCTTGGTCAACGACGACAACTACATTCGGATGGGTTTGCAGCAGTGAAGCTGGACATTGGGTCGTGATCGGCCCCTTCAACGCTTTGGCGATAATCTCGGCTTTGTCTTCGCCTTTGGCCATAAGCAGGATTTGTTTAGCCTGCAGGATCGAGCCGATCCCCATGGTGAGCGCGTGAGTTGGCACCTCGTCAATGGAGTTGAAGAAGCGTGCATTCGCCAGCCGTGTGCGCTCTTGCAGCTTCACGACATGCGGTGGCCCCGTCAATTCATCTGCTGGCTCGTTAAACCCGATATGGCCGTTATGTCCAAGGCCCAGCAGCTGCAAATCGATTTGGCCAGCTTGATCCAGTAGTTTGGCATAGTCCTTGGCAGCTTGCTCAGGATCCGGAGCATTTCCCTCAGGGACATGCGTATTTTCAGGCAAAATATCAATATGATTAAACAGCTTCTCGTCCATGAAACGGCGATAGCTCTCTGGATGGTCTGCCGGCAAACCGATGTACTCATCCAGATTATAGCTGCTGGCTTGCTTAAAGCTGACGCTGCCTTGCTTATACAATTCGATCAGCTTCTCATACACTCCGACCGGCGTGCTGCCGGTAGCCAGCCCCAAAATCGCCCGAGGTTTAGATTGCAGGAGGCTTGCGATGATACCAGCCCCGGTTTCATTAAATTGCTGCTCACTGTTGGTTTTAATAATATTCAGCATTCGTGTTGCCCTCCTTGGGTTTTACGATAAATTTGAACATTCTGATACGAGCTCTCCAGCTTCGGAATGAAGTCCTCGAATTCCAAGCTGACCATGCCCGTAAATAAAATATCGATGACGTGCAGCTGCGCAATCCGCGAAGCCATATCGCCTCGGCGCATGCCTTCCTCTAACGAGGAGGAGAATAAAGCAATATCTGCAAGTGAAGCCAGAGAGTTGCTGCTGTACTGCGTGAGCGACATCGTGATAGCACCGCTGTCCTTGGCGCAGCGCAGGGCATCGATCGTTTCTGGCGTTTCACCTGAGTAGGAGATCGCCAACGCTACGTCGCCTTCGTTGAGCGAAGAGGCGGAAGTGATCTGCATATGGGAATCCGCAAAGGCGGTGCAGTTCTTACCGATACGCACCAGCTTCTGGTAAAAGTCCTGGGCGACAATTGAGGAAGTCGCCACACCGTACAGATCAATGCGCTTGGCGCAGCATAGTGCCTCAACGGCCCGAGACAGCTGGTTCATGTCCAGCAGCCGGGTGGTGTCGGTAATCGAGGCGAGATGGTTGGTTTCCATCGCTTCGACGATTTTTTGCAGGTCGTTGCCGGCGATGATGTCCTGGTAGTGGTTCTCGGCAGGCTTGTGAGCCAGCTCGGAAGCCAGCTTCATTTTGAAATCAGGGAAGCCTTTAAAGTGAAACGTCTTGCAGAACCTTGTCACCGTGGAGGGACTAATCCCGCACGCATTGGCTAGCTCTGTGATTCCCTGATGAATCACGGTGGCCGGCGACTCCAAAATGTATTCGCCCAGCTTGCGTTCCTGCGGCGACAGCGTCTCTAAGTGACTGGATACCGCATGCAATATGGGTGTCATAGATAAGTCCCTCCCTCAGGAAGTTCAGCCGTTGATAAGCTTGTTCGCTTTCTGCGAAAATAATTTTTATTAATTTTCTGCAGATTATGAAAATTATTTTGATATCTCGGTTTCATCATAAGCGATTTTCCCGCCCTTTTCAAGTAGGGTTGCCCGTCAAATGGCGACAGATTCCTTGAATTTTCGGTGTTCGCATAATACACTTTAAAAGCAGGGTTATTATCGGAGAGAGGAATGGTATTGTTGTCCTTTGATCTCGACAATTACATAGATCGGATCGAGTCGGTATGGACCCGTTCGTTTCGGAAAGTGAAGAGCGAATTAATGCACCATCAGGAACTTGGTCTGACGGGCCCGCAATTTCATACGCTGATGTTGATTGCGAAGAAGTCCAACTGCAATGTCAGCTATTTGGCTGACAAGCTGGAAGTGAAGCCCAGCGCGATTACAGTGATGGTCGATCGGCTGGTCCAAAGCGGATTCGTGGAGCGACGGCATGACGAACAGGACCGGCGGGCGGTGCTGCTGTCGGTAACCGAGCGGGGGGCCGAGGTGTTGGCGGAAGCTCGAAAGAAATCAAGGGAAGTATTGAAAACGCATTTATCCGTTCTCAGCCAACAGGAGCTGGAGATGATGATCACAATTTTGGAGAAGCTATCCAACAATTCCAAGGCGGATGAGGAACGGTGAACATTTTAACGGAAAGGAACCATGGAGATGAGCCGTGGTTCTTTTTTTATCTCCTGTTCTGATAGCGTACACGTAAGTTGCCGGGTTATGATAGACATAAGAATGTAAGCGTTATTTCATCAAACCGAAACGGAGGAGTTTCATGGAAAAATATATCTTGGCCTTGGATCAAGGCACAACGAGCTCGCGGGCGATTCTTTTTAACCGGCAAGGGGAGATTGTTCATTCGGCACAGCGAGAATTTCCACAGTACTTCCCCGAACCCGGTTGGGTTGAGCAGAATCCTAACGAGATTTGGGGCTCGATCCTGTCAGTGATCGCTTCCTGCTTATCCGAATCCGGGATCAAGCCGCGGCAAATTGCCGGAATCGGAATTACGAACCAGCGGGAAACGACGGTCGTCTGGGAAAAAGACAGCGGCACTCCGATATACCCGGCGATTGTCTGGCAGTCCCGGCAAACGGCGGCCATTTGCGAGGAGCTGCGGAATGCTGGGCATGACGCTTTGTTCCGAGCCAAAACGGGGTTGCTGCTCGATCCTTATTTTTCTGGAACCAAGGTCAAGTGGATCCTCGACCATGTCGAAGGCTCACGGGAGCGGGCGGCGAAGGGCGAGTTGCTGTTCGGCACCATCGATACGTGGCTCATCTGGAAGCTGTCCGGCGGACGCTTGCATGTCACCGACTATTCGAACGCTTCGCGGACGCTGATGTACAACATCCACGAGCTGACCTGGGACGATGAACTGCTTGCTCTGCTGGATATCCCAAAGGCGATGTTGCCTGAGGTGAAATCCTCCTCCGAAGTGTATGGCACCACGGTTCCGTATCACTTCTTCGGGGAGGAGGTGCCGATCGCAGGGGCGGCCGGAGACCAGCAGGCAGCTCTGTTCGGGCAAGCTTGCTTCCAACCAGGAATGGTCAAAACAACGTACGGAACCGGCTGCTTCATGCTGATGAACACCGGCAGCACCCCTGTCGTATCAGAGCACGGGCTGATTACCTCCTTGGCCTGGGGCCTAAACGGAAAGGTGGAGTACGCTCTTGAGGGCAGTATCTTCGTGTCCGGCTCGGCGATTCAGTGGCTGCGCGACGGGTTGCGCATGTTCCGGAACGCCAAAGACAGCGAGATGTATGCATCGCGCGTAAACTCCACGGAAGGTGTCTACGTTGTTCCGGCCTTCGTCGGTCTCGGCAGCCCGTATTGGGACAGCGAGGTTCGCGGCGCGGTATTTGGCTTGACGCGGGGAACGACGAAGGAGCATTTTATCCGGGCGACGCTTGAGGCGTTGGCTTACCAGACCAAAGACGTTCTTGGTGCGATGGAGCAGGATGCCGGATATGCTGTTCGGTCCATGCAAGTGGATGGCGGCGCGGTGGCAAACAACTTTCTGATGCAGTTCCAAAGCGACCTTCTTGGAGTTCCTGTAGAACGTCCGGCGATTGGCGAAACGACGGCGTTGGGCGCGGCCTTTTTGGCGGGTCTCGCGGTTGATTACTGGAGCGATATGGATGAAGTCGCGCAGTGCAAACGCCTGGAACGCCGGTTTATCCCAACGATGCCGCAGACTAGACGGGAAGCGCTCTACCAAGGCTGGCTGAAAGCGGTTCAGGCCGCGATGGCCTTCAAATAACGGGCCGCCCATTTCTATACGGCACCGCACCATTAACCCTGTTTCTTCATAAGATGTGTTGACTGTATCCCTGAACCTTGTTAAACCACAAAACCCGAGCAAGGAGGGGTGACGCATTTTGAAGAGCAGCGATCGTAACAGCAAATTTCTGTTAACTAATCGTGAACGAGAGGTCTTCGAGCTTCTCGTGCAGGATAAAACGACGCGCGACATTGCCGGGCAACTGTTTATTAGTGAGAAAACCGTCCGTAATCACATTTCTAACGTCATGCAAAAGTTGAATGTCAAAGGTCGCGCGCAGGCGGTTGTCGAGCTGATCAAGCTTGGGGAGCTGAAAATCTGACGGTGAACTACGTGTTCGTAGAAAGCCGCAAGCCTTCTTTTTCACCCCGCAAGGGGGAAAGGGAAGGTTTTTTTGTGCGCATTTTTCACCAATAAAAAAACCTCCAAGCATCCTATTCACATCAGATGCCGGAGGTTATTGGCTAAACGAACGTTGCTTACAGCGACTTCAAATAATGAACGATCGTGAGCAACCCTTTGTCGAAGTTCTCCAGGTTAAAATGTTCGTTCGGCGCATGCAGGTTTTCATCCGGCAGCCCGAAGCCCATCATCACAGCTGGAGCCGACAGGACGCGGGACAAGGTCTCGACGATCGGGATCGAACCGCCGTCCTTCGTAAACAGCGCCCGAGTGCCGTAAATGGCTTCGTAGGCATCGGCCGCTTTTTGCAGCATCGGATCTTCCGGGTTGCAGGTGAAGGCACGCGCTTTCTCGGTCGCTTTGACCTTCAAGGTTGCTCCCGGTTGCAGATGTTTGTGCAGATGCCGTTCGATGCGATCGATCGTGGCTTGCGGATCCTGGTCGCCAACAAGACGGCAGGTGATTTTGGCATGGGCTTCCTTCGGCAGTACCGTTTTGGTTCCTTCCCCTTGGAATCCGCCGTACACCCCGTTGAGTTCCAGCGTTGGCCGAGCGCCGGTCCGTTCGACGAAGGTGTACCCTGCTTCGCCAAACAGCTCCTTCAAGCCAAGGTCCTGCTTGAGCTTCTCTTCGTCAAATTGTTGCTTGGCGAACTCTTCACGTTCGAGTGCAGACAACTCGTGAACGCCTTCGTAGAAGCCTTCGACCGTGACTCGGCCTTGCTCGTCATGCAGGGAAGCGAGCAGCGATACCATCGCATGCAACGCGTTAGGGACGCCGCCGCCATAGGTACCGGAGTGCAAATCCGTGTTGGCGGTATACACCGAGACTTCCATCGCACACAAGCCGCGCAGGCCGATGCAGATCGCCGGTTTGCCCGGTGCCATCAGCGCGGTGTCAGAGATCAGGATCACGTCAGCGGCCAGCTTGTCCTGGTTCGCTTCCAAGAAGGCGGGCAGGTTCGGGCTGGTCACTTCCTCTTCCCCTTCGATGCAGAACTTAATGTTAACGGGAAGTTCTTTCTCCTGCTTCAAAATCGCCTCTACGGCCTTGATATGCATAAATACTTGGCCTTTATCATCTGTCGCTCCGCGGGCATACAGCTTGCCGTTCCGAATGGATGGCTCAAACGGCGGCGTCTCCCACAGATTCAGCGGGTCTACCGGTTGAACGTCATAATGCCCGTATACGAGAACGGTTGGCTTCCCAGGCGCATGCAGATGCTCGGCATAAACGATCGGATGCCCTGCGGTAGGATGAATCTCTACCGATTCCATCCCGGCGCGGCGCAACGCTTCGGCGATCCATTCGGCAGCTTTTTGCACATCGCCTTTGTGTTCGGACAAAGCTGAGATGCTGGGAATCCGAAGCAAATCGCCGAGTTCCTTCAAGTGTTGTTCACGGTTCGTATTAAAGTAAGCTTGATAATCCATCGTCAAATGTTCCTCCCGAACTAGAACTAGGTTTACCCGTATATTCTACACCTTTTTTGCCAAGAAAACGAATGATTGGGTAATGTCAGTCACCGCGCGGGCTTTTCGTTTCCTTAAATGCAACTTAAAAGAGATGTGCTTTTTTTCAGGAATATTTAAGGTAAATTCGATGGATATCTGGTAAAGTCAAGAAAGCACGACTGAATTGAATCTTGAACGCTTCAGAAGAAGGGAGTCGCAAAGACGTATGGACGAAAAAGAAAGAAATGAGCAGGGAGCAAATGATGGGTATGATACGCCGGTCATGGTTCCCATGAACGGGGAGACCGAGACTGCACCGGGACAAGCCCCACAAGCCCCGAAATCCAGCAATAAAGTATGGCAGATCGTTTCGTTGGTCCTGGCCGTTTTGCTGGTTGTGGTGTTGATCAAACCGCCGTTTGCAACGAATAAGGCTGAGGCCGTTGCGACGGTGAACGGTGTGGAAATTACGAAGGACCGGCTTTATGAAGAACTGGCTGCCAATGGCGGAGAGCAGGCGCTGACGAACCTCATCAATCAAGAGCTTGTGAACCAAGAGGCGGATAAGAAAAATATCACGATCACGGATGCCGATGTCGACACCGAAATCGAGACCTACAAAACCCAGTTCGGTTCGGAAGAAGCGCTGAATCAAGCTTTGGAACAATACGGGATGACCATGGACGATTTGCGCAAGCAGGTCGTGATGGAGCTGAAGCTGACGAAGCTGCTGGAACCGCAGATCAATGTCACCGATGATCAGGTGAAGGAAACGTTCGAAACCTATAAGGATTCCTTTAATACACCGGAACAGGTGCGGGCTTCCGTGATTTTGGTCGCAACCGAAGAGGAAGCGAAGGACATCGTGAAGCAGTTGAAGGAAGGCGCCGATTTTGCAGAGCTGGCGAAGAGCAAATCGTTGGATACGGCGACGAAGGATCAAGGCGGGGACACCGATTTCTTCGCCCGCGGCGAGAGAGAAGAAGCGGTGGAAGAGGCCGCTTTCAAGCTGGCCAAAGGCGAAATTAGCGACCCCGTTAAGACAAGCGAAGGATATCAGGTCATCAAAGTCACCGATAAGAAGGAAGCCCATACAGCAACGCTGGATGAGAAGAAGGACGAGATCCGCAAGACCCTGATCTCCCAACAGGTATCCAGCATGTCGGGAGCTTGGCTGGAGGATGTTCGCAGCAAAGCCCAAATCACCAATACGTTAACGGATGCAGCCGCAGCCGAGTAATTCGGTTGCAGAACGCAGCCCTTCAAACCGTCGGAGCAGAGCTTCGGCGGTTTTTGGCATGTCGGTTTCCGAATCCTGCACAGCAAGATCGCTTTGTGTTTCTGGAAATCTGACAGTACAATGAGGATACACGGATGCATTAAAGTACATCTCTAAATGGGACGGAATGCATGGAGGCAGGGGCACATGGCGGAATGGTATGAGCTAAGTTTCGGGGAAGATTATTTGCTGGTGTATAAGCACCGCGACGCGCAAGGTGCGAAACACGAGGTTCAGCGGATGATTCGCTGGCTTCATCTTCCTCTCGGCGCAAAGGTGTTGGATTTATGCTGCGGCATGGGCCGCCATTCACTGGCGCTGGCCGAAGCAGGGTACCAGGTGACCGGCGTGGATTTGTCAGAGGTATTGCTGCGCGAGGCGAGACGCCTCGACCCCGAAGGTCGGATCATCTGGCACCGAGCGGATATGCGCAAGTTGCCGTTTCAAAGCGGGGAGTTTGCGGCGGTGGTGAACTTATTCACTTCATTTGGATATTTTAAAGAGGACGAGGAGCAGATCAAAGTGCTGCGCGAAGCGTCTCGCGTTCTGAAGTCAGGCGGCCGCTTCCTTCTCGATTTTCTGAATCCTGCGTATGTTGCCGCTCATCTTGTTCCGTATTCGGAACGGGAGGACGAGGGGCAGCAGATTGTGGAACGACGTCGGATTGAAGATGGGTATGTCATCAAGGATATTGAAATTACCGCACCTGGCGGAGAGCCAAGGCATTACATGGAACGAATTAAACTGTACGAGTTGGATGATTTTCGGCAGATGCTGAAGGAGGCCGGTTTAACCTTGCAGAACGTTCATGGGGATTATGACGAAGAGCTTTACGATCCAAACACGTCTCGGCGCATGATTTTGGTGGGGGTGCGGGCATGACATTACTACCGGAAATCCAGCTCTGGGACCGGGAGCTCGTGGCCCGGGTTCCGATCTCGATGGCCCCTCCCCTTCGCCGGGTGAACAGCTATGTGCTAAAGGGCGATGAGGGGATTACCATCATCGATCCGGGACCGCGAACGGAGGAGACGATTGAGGAGTGGCGTGCAGCCTGGCAGGACCTCAGGATTTCGCCGCGCGACGTGACGCAAATTGTCTTAACCCACCATCACCCCGATCATTATGGCCTGGCGGGATATATGCAGGAAATCACCGGAGCGACCGTCTTCATGTCACCGCGGGCGTATGAAGAAACGCGGTTGATGTGGGGGCCGGAGAGCCGGATGCACGAAACGCTGCCTGATTTGTATCGGCGGCACGGAATGCCCGAATCATGGTACAGCCAGCTGCCGGGACACCTGAACGGCTTCTTTACCCAGGTGACTCCGGCTCCTGAAGTGACCTTCCTCCGGGAGGGGGAGTTGATCCAGATGGGGGGACGAGCCTGGTTGCCGATTGAAACGGCTGGACATGCTCCGGGGCACCTGTCGTTTTATCATGCCGAGCAGCAGCTGATGTTCTGCGGGGATGCGGTGCTGCCGCAAATCTCGCCCAACGTCAGCTTTCTGCCCGGCAGTGATCCGCAGCCGCTGCAATCATTCCTGGATTCGCTGGAGAAGCTGAGCGCTTACGAGGTGGCAACCGCCTATCCGGGGCACCGCCATCCGTTTGATTATTTTACAGAGCGTGTGCGGCTGTTGCTTGAGCATCACGGTGAGCGCCTCCTGCGCATCGAACGGTTGCTGCAGGAGCGGACCCAAACCGCCTTTGACGTTTGTACCGCCTTATTTGGCACAGAGCTGAGCATTCACCAAATGCGCTTTGCGATGTCGGAGACGCTGGCGCATCTCGTGGAGTTGGCCCGGCAAGGGCGGGTGGAAGAGCAAAAGACTGGAGCCGCTGAAACCGAGATCATCCGGTACGCTCCGGTGAGATAATCTAATAAAACCCAAAGAAGGACGGCTTGGATTTGCCGTCCTTCTTTGGGTTTCATGATGCGGCCTACCGCTCGGAGTCGAGGGATTCCTCACCGCGTTCTTTTTCCCGTTCGGCTTGTTTGCGATGGGCGATCCGGCTGCTGGCCGAGGCAGCAATGGCGCCGACAATGTCATCCAAGAACGTATTGCAAGGCCCCAATGTCTTATCGTTCAGCCGCTCCAAAATGCCCGGTTTCAGCTTATCGACATAACCGTAGTTGGTGAAGCCGATGCTTCCATACACGTTGACGATCGAGAAGGCCAGGATTTCGTCCACCCCGTACAACCCCTCGTCATTGGCAATCATCTCCTGCAGTTCAGGGATCAGCATCCCCTGCTCCGCCAAAATATCGAGCTGAATGCCGGTCAGTACCGCATTTTGCACTTCGCGTTTGGTCAGCACCTGCTCTACGTTATGTATGCACTCTTCCATCGTCAGGTTCGGGTAGTATTTTTGCTGCAAAAACATTACGAGTTCCGCGATTTGCTCCGTCGTTACGCCGCGCTTGTGCAGCCACTCCTTGGTGGCATCAGCGACCTTTTTGCTGTTCAGGCTGTAAGGCGCTTTGGCCTTTGGTTGTTCCATCCCCATACACTCTACTCCTCGTCATTAATAGTTGGATTGGCAAGATATGAAGAAGTTTGTCCAGATCCCGGAAAAATATAGTTATGTTTCGGGACAAGGCTCGTATATATAGTAATACAAACCTTAGCCAAATGAAAAACTTAGGGAGGCACGAGCAAAAATGAAATGGAACCGCCGATTACGAAATACGGCTGCCGCCGGGGCAATTACGCTTCCGCTGCTGCTGTCGGGCTGCGGTATGTTTGGGGGAAGCTCCGCTCAAATCGATCCTCCGCCTACCGATATTGAAACGCAAATGTTGGAAGGTCTGGATGCCGCGGAGCAGACAAGCTTTGCCCAGGAGGAAGCACTCTCTACAGTTTACTTGGTGAACGAGCATGGCTTGCTGGCCCCGGTCGCCTTGCACTTGCCTGATGGCGAGGCTTCGCTGAAGCTGAACCGGATGCTGGAGATGCTGGTGAAGGACGGCAAGTATGCGAGCCTCCTCCCGGTTGGTTTTAGCGGCATTCTTCCGGCGGGCAGTGAAGTGAAGGCTGTAACTGTTAAAAAAGATGAGAAGCTGGCTGTCGTCGAGTTTAACCAAGCATTTACGGGCTATGAAGCCGCCGATGAGCGCAAAATTCTTGAAGCGTTGACCTGGACATTGACCGGAACGCCGGATGTGGAGGAGGTTCAGCTATGGGTGGACGGGCAGAAGTTAAACGAAATGCCGGTGAACGGTACGCCGCTGGATCGGCCGCTTAGCCGTAATTTTGGGATTAATCTCGAAATTAAAGCAGAATCCGGCTTATCCCAACTAAGCCCGGTCATTGTCTACTTCTCCGCAGCAACGCCAGAGGGGGTTCAATACTTCGTCCCGGTGACGCGATTTGTCCCTGCCGACGGCGATCGCGTGAAATCCGCGCTCGGCGAGCTGCTCAAAGGGCCGCAACAAGGAGACGGCCTGGAGCGGGTCGTGACCGATAACACGAAGCTGGAAAGCGTCGAGGTCTCGAAGGACGGCATTGTGACCGTTGCGCTGAAGGACGATATGTTTGAAGCTGGGGAGAAGCTGCCAGCACAAATGCTGCAATCCCTGGTGCTGACGGTGACGGAGAACCGGGACGACAGCAAGGTGCGCATTTGGCTCAACGGTCAGAAGGAAGTTGTCGGCCTGGATAACCAGACCTACAGCGAACCGGTGATACGGCCGGAAACGATTAACGAAATCCCGCTGTAACTATGTTGTCCGCGGCACGCCCTACGATGCAAACCGGACCCTGCGAGGTGCAGGGTTCTTTTTTTTGGCCGAATGGAAAGGTGCTTTTATGCCCACACTTTGGTAGAATAGGGAAAGCATATTGACAGCAAGAACACGTAGGAGGCAGTAAAAGATGAGAAGCAACGGACGCCAGGCGGACGAGCGCCGGCCGATGAATTTAACCGTCAATGTTAATAAATACGCAGAGGGGTCTGTCTACATCGAGGTGGGCGATACAAAGGTGATGTGTACCGCTACGGTCGAAGAGAAGGTCCCGATGTTTATGAAAGGGCAGGGCAAAGGCTGGGTAACGGCGGAGTATTCGATGCTCCCTCGCGCAACTCAAACGCGGAACCAGCGGGAATCAGCCCGAGGGAAGCTGAGCGGCCGCACGATGGAAATCCAGCGGCTCATCGCCCGTGCACTGCGTTCGGTCGTCGATCTGCAGGCGCTTGGTGAACGATCTATCACGATCGATTGCGACGTCTTGCAGGCCGATGGCGGAACGCGGACGACGTCAATTACCGGGGCGTTCGTGGCGCTGGCGTTAGCGATGCACAAGATTGCTCAGAAGCACGCGCTGCCGAAGTTTCCGATCACCGACTTTCTCGCATCCGTCAGCGTAGGGATCGTTGGGGAGAACACGCTGCTGGATCTCAACTATGAGGAGGATTCCAAAGCGAAGGTCGACATGAACGTGGTGATGACTGGCAACGGCCAATTCGTTGAGGTGCAAGGCACCGGGGAAGAGAACCCCTTCTCCCGAGCGGAATTGGATCAAATGCTGGCGCTCGCCGAGAAGGGAATTCGGGAGATGATCGAGCAGCAGCGTGAGGCGTTGGGGCCGATTGCGCTGCTGATCGGAAGCGGGCAGTCCGGAACGGTGGTGTAAGCATGATCGAAGGAACGGAGATTATCGTGGCGACCCGGAATGCCGGGAAGGTGCGGGAATTTGCTCATGCCTTGGAGCCGCTGGGCAAAGAGGTTCGGAGCTTGGCTGACTATCCGGATGCGCCGGAAGTTGTGGAAGACGGGGCAACCTTCGCCGAAAATGCCCGCAAGAAGGCCAAAACGGTTGGCGACGCCCTGGGCCGTCCTGTCCTGGCCGACGATTCGGGCCTCTGCGTCGACCAGTTGGACGGTGCGCCGGGCGTGTATTCGGCCCGGTATGCCGGGGAAGGCGCCAGCGACGAGGATAACAACGAGAAGCTGCTCGCCGAGCTGGAGAAGCGGCGGCTGGGCGAGGATACGGAGCAGCCGCTGCTGAGCACGGCGCGTTTTGTCTGCCATCTGGCCTTGTACGACCCGGCCAAAGGGCAGTTTATCGAAGCCTCCGGCGAAGTGGAGGGCTGGATCACCTCCGAGCCGGCGGGCGGCGGCGGGTTCGGATATGACCCGCTGTTTTACCTGCCGGCGTACGAGAAGACCATGGCCGAGCTGACGCTGGAGGAGAAGCAGGCCATCAGCCACCGCGGTGCGGCGCTGCGGGCGTTGGCGGACAAGCTGAGCGGGACGGCTGCGGGGAAGTAGGCTGACGCACAGCCGCAGGCTTCGTGTGAAATTAACGGTAAAACCTGCTGTTAATTTCGCTTAAACTGGGGGGGACGGCCCAAATGCCCGAAATTAACGTTAGAAAATACCGTTAATGTATGTCAAAGAACTTAAGCCGGTCAAATTAACGGCAGGTTTTCCAGTTATTTTTCGCTTAGCTCTCATAAGCGACATCACAAAAAGCAAGTCAGGAACCTTGGGGAGGTTCCCGGCTTGCTTTTTCGCATTTCAATTACCGGATTTTCACGTTATATGTTTTCAGCCAGAAGTTCACCTGCGACAGATACGCAAACAGCTGCGGCCCGCTCATCAGCTGGCCGAACCAAGGCAGGTTAGAGGACGATTCCTTGGACGCGGCGATGGCACGAATTTTGTCCGCATTAATGAGCGGCAAGATCGGCGAGGTCGGGTCGTCGAGAATCTTCAGCATTTGATCGCGGACAGCCGTCAGGTAGTTCGGATTATGCGTTTTGGGATACGGGCTTTTTTTGCGGTAGAGAACGTCTTCAGGCAGAATGCCTTCCAGCGCTTTGCGCAAAATCCCTTTCTCCCGGTTCCCGGTCGTTTTGATCTCCCATGGGATATTCCAGACGTACTGCACCAGACGGTGATCGCAATAAGGCACGCGAACCTCCAATCCTGCCGCCATACTCATGCGATCTTTGCGGTCCAGCAGCGTTGGCATGAACCGGGTGATGTTCAGGTACGACATGACGCGCATCCGAGCCCGCTCCCCTTTTTCCCCTTCCAGCTTCGGTGTCTCTGCGACCGCTTCGCTGTAACGATCGGCGATATACTGTTCCGGTTTGATCCACTCGCGGATTTCCGGTGACAACAGATCTGCGCGCAGCCCGGTTGCCACCGACCACGGAAACGTTCCTGAATTGAGGAGCTCCTCGCGGTGGAACCATGGATAACCGCCAAAGACTTCGTCTGCGGCTTCGCCGGAGATGGCGACGGTGGCTCCTTTTTTGATCTCCCGGCAAAAAAGCAACAATGAGGCGTCCACATCTGCCATGCCTGGCAAATCGCGGGCAATCGTCGAGTCGGGCAGCGCCGCAACCAGTTCAGGCGTATCGAACTTGATGGCGTGATGGGCGGTCTGCAGTTCCTCGACCATCCGCTGGATCCACGGACCGTCCGCACCAGGCTGATAGCTGTGGGCTTGGAAATGCTTGTCGTTGTCGACATAATCAATCGAATACGTGTTAACTTGACCTTGGCCGGTCCGCTTGTAATAATCGACGGCCAGTGCGGTTAATGCGCTGGAGTCCAGACCGCCGGACAGCAAGGTGCATACCGGCACGTCGGAAATGAGCTGACGATCCATCGTGTCCTGCAGCAGCTGGCGAATCGTTGCGGCCGTTTCCTCCACATTGTCCGTATGCGGCTCGGCTTCCAGCTTCCAGTAAGCGTATTTGCGCAGCCCATTGCGGTTGAAGATCATGACGTGGCCTGGACGCAGTTCTTTTAGATCCTTGTACACGCCATGGCCCGGCGTCCGCGCTGGACCGATGACAAAAATTTCGGCAAGACCTTCGGGCCCGACGACGGGCTCGACCTTCGGATGGCGTAAGATCGCTTTAGGCTCGGAACCAAAGATCAACGTACCGTCAATTTCACTGTAGAACAACGGTTTGACGCCAAGGCGATCCCGGGCAAAAAAGACATGCTCCCGAACGCTGTCCCAAATGGCGAACGCAAAAATCCCATTCAGCCGGTAGACGCAATCCGGTCCCCATTCGATATACGATTGCAGCAACACCTCCGTATCACAGTTGGTACGGAACGTTCGGCCTCTCCGCTGCAGTTCAGCTTTCAGCTCCAGTGCGTTATAAATTTCCCCATTATATACAATCGTGAATACCGCATCTTCCTCATGAATAATCATCGGCTGTGCCCCGTTCTCGGGGTCCATGACGCTGAGGCGACGATGTCCGAAGGCACACGGGCCGGAAATCCAAGTTCCCTGGGCATCCGGTCCCCGTTTTTCCAGACAGGACGTCATGGATAACACCAAGTCCGATTCTTTCGTCAGGTCCCGGTTCCATTCGATAAAGCCGGTTATTCCGCACATTTTTGCTATCTCCTCTCCGCATTGCTTTACAGTCCCCGCTTGCCGACCGGGTGAAAAGTATTAACAAATTATGCCGAACGAGGGCATAAAATGTCTGTCCATTATGGAAAACTATGGCGTGGAGGCAGTATATCGCGAGCTGGAGCAAGGCATAAGAAGGAGGGCTAATTATGGAAAAAAGGACTTATTACGTTTCGGTACAAGGGCGATCGCTACTTGAAGATCCCGGTGCTGCCGCGTACGAATGGGAGATTCAAGCCACCCGGGAGGAGGCGGATCACCTGAGTCATATGCTCGAGCATTTGGGGGAGAAGGAGGAGAACGGATTTATGGCGTTTACCTATCCTTGGCCGGATACGCCGGAAGATGATGTCAATCGCAGCTACGAAAGCTATCTGAACGCGTTATATCGTGAAATTTACCGTTTAGGTACGGCAGAGACGCGGGCGCAGATGGAACGCTCCGGTTTTGCCGCGCAGCTGTAGCTGGTTTGGATGTTCACCAGAAAGGAGCGACGTCTGTGACCTATTACATCAAGGATGCGGAATATCGGCGGATGGATGAGCACCAAGGGCGGCCTTGTGCTGTGATCCAGGTGTATCCTGGTGCGGTGGGGGACCCTGAGCTTTTTGTCTATGTGGCACGTGCTGCGGACGGGAAAGGGTATGAAATTATCCGAATGATTCGCAGCGATGCCGACTTGGAGATCGACTGGTATGATAACGATCTGCATCAGGCGTTCTCCGAGGTGGCGGAGGAGCAGTTTGGCGATCAGGGCTGGCCGGAGCCGGAAGTTCAGCGGAAGGAGTTCCTGGAGAACCTGCTCGCGAAGGAGCAGATCGTTGCTCAATTGGAGCAGTTGCCCCGCTGACAAATGAGATGCCAAATTTATGCTAAAAACGCTTTGAAAAACAAAAAGGATGCGCTATAATAATTAACGCATCCTTTTTTTATAACGATGTGTCCCAGTAGCTCAGCTGGATAGAGCAACGGCCTTCTAAGCCGTCGGTCGGGGGTTCGAATCCCTCCTGGGACGTGACGAAACACTCTCCAAAACGGAGAGTGTTTTTACGTTTCCGGGAGGGTGAGAACCCCAGGTGGGGTTCGTCGGAGCGGGACCGCCCGCACAAGCAGGGCGGACAAGCGGAGACTCGAGCGGCGCGAGAGTACCCTGACGGGGACGTGCTAAAAAAGCACCCATATGGGTGCTTTTTGTTATGTACCGGGTCGGGCGAGAAGCCCTATCACACTAAATGGATTTTCTACGGTTATTTTGGCCGTTTTTGAGCAAAACCGAAGAATTAGCGGTAATTCCTACTGTTATTTCAGTTCAAATCAGCCACTGAGCAAGAAATCTGCAAAATTAACGGTAGATTTTCCCGTTAGTGCTTTGCCCATGAGAAAAAGCCAAAAATTAACGGTAAGATTTCCAGTTAATTCATTTCAATCTGGACTAGGGGAGGCACATATTAGCCACGGGACCCATACGGGACCCACCATATCTCCCCAATAAAATCAAAAAAACCCTTTGTTAATCAAAGGGCAAGAAATTGAAAAAAAGGTTATGGAGCGGGTGAAGGGAATCGAACCCTCGCCTCAAGCTTGGGAAGCTGGCGTTCTACCATTGAACTACACCCGCAAGAGCTAAGCAAGAAATATTATAACGCCAACACAAACAAGAATCAAGCCCCGCCATAAAATACTGGTGGGGCGTTCGATTTATTTTACGATGATTCTTCGGGATGCAGCCATCCCCCTCAATTCGACGTTCAAAGCCTCCTTTTCCTCGTCGTTAAGCTCCAGATGTAACCCATAATGGTGATTGGGGGGCTCCAGCTCTCTTTGCCAGCGGATTTCGCCGGAGAAAGTGCGATTCTCATCGCTTAAGCGAACATGCAATAGGACACGTATCACGTGGGAGGATGCGTGCAGATTCAATTCGGTGCGGACCCGGCAACCGGATTTGCTGATATCGATAAGCTCGATCTGCGCCGGTTTCAGGGGCAGCGCCTGCCCGTCAATCGACACAATTTCGAGCGATGCGGCGATCGGCGGATTCAGAGAGTAACGAAAAGGCTCAGTTCTTCTAGTGTTTATCATAAATAAAATTATAGCGAAAATTGTCGATCAGAACACCGTTTTTATTCTAAGAGGCACAGCAAAAAACCGCCGCAGCATGAAGCTGCCAGCGGTTTTGGTGATCTAGGCGTCAGGCCTTAACATTAACGGTCAGCTGCCGTACTAGACAGCAACGCTTGAAGGTCCGGCTCAATCTCAGATGGTTCGGTGCGAGCCGAATAACGCTTGACGATCTCGCCGTCTCGCCCAACCAGGAACTTCACGAAGTTCCATTCGATATCCCCTGTATCGTAAGGTTCTGGTGTATGCTCCCGCAGATAACGGTATAACGGGTGGGCGTTCTCACCGTTTACGTCGATTTTGGCGAACAGCGGGAAGGTGACCTGATAATTCGTTTCACAGAAAGCTTTAATCTCCGCCTCCGTTCCAGGCTCTTGTTCGGCGAATTGATTGCATGGGAACCCAAGCACGGAGAAGCCTTGATCCTTGTACTTGCTGTACAGTTGCTGGAGCCCCGCATAATGCGGTGTCAACCCGCATGCACTGGCGGTATTAACGATAAGCAACACCTGCCCCTGATATGGCGCGAGCGTCGTGGTTTCCCCCGTAATCGTACGGACTTCAAAATCATATAGGCGGCTCATCAGCTTACACCAAATCGCAGGCGTCCGCTGGCATCCAGTGAGCATCCTGCCCTTCCCATTTCACATTACAGCCGATCGGATTGGTTAACGGAATTGAAATTTCGCAACCAGTGGTAAGTTCCTCCAACACCCGATCCAGATCGTTGACCGTCATTTTGCTCGTGTCACGTGGGTTATCCACGCCGCGTCCCGTATAGACAAGCTTGCGGCCAGAATCAAAGACGAAGAAATGCGGCGTGCGCAGGGCCCCATAGTCTTTCGCTGCCGTCTGTTCCTTGTCTCGCAAATACACCCAAGGGAATCGATGCTGCTCCATCCGTTTAACCATGTGCTCGAAGGAGTCTTCCGGGTGAGTGTTCTCGCTGTTCGAGTTAATTCCTACGAACACGACCCCCCGATCCTTATACTTCTCCGCCGTTTGCCGCGTGACTTCATCGGAGCCGAGTACATAAGGACAGTGATTGCACGTAAAAAACACGACAAGCACCTTGGCCGAAGCAAATGATTCTAAAGAGTAGGTCTGGCCATCTGTAGCCGGCAGATTAAAGTTTGGAGCCGCACTTCCCAAAGATAACGTGAAACTCATTTACCATCACCTCTCACCTATTTTGATAACGGTTACTTCCATTCTACCTTAAATGTTTCGATCATCTCAAATTTTAAGAATGACCTGCCAAATAGCTGTCATAGATATGACACCTTGAAATTTTCTATTGTCTATTCTGTGAAAATGATGTAAAGTAGCTTATCAAACAAACAAATATTTTTTTATGTTAGTTAACTTAACACTTCAATTGACCATAGTTCGATAAATCGTCACTTTTAGCGAAATTACGGCAAAGAGAAATGTGATTTACCGTATATCGCTCATTGAATCCTTCTGCATAGGCTTCCGCTTTACTTGATTGCTGTGCGGAAGCGAAGATGTACATTCGTCCGCGTTGTAGAGACATTTCGAAGGTCGAGTGTCGTAACTTAGAGAAAGAGGGGCTAAGTTACACCTTAATGCTTTAGGAAATTACAGTGCGACAGATGAATTGTACATTTGTCTATTGTTGGCGGACATTGTCGAATTGCGAGATTCCATTTTCACGGGAAAAGAGGCTGTAAACATGATTCAACCCATTTTGCAGATTAAGGATTTGCATACCCACTTTTTTACGGACCGAGGCGAAATCCCTGCGGTGGACGGCGTGAACCTGTATGTGAATCCCGGCGAGGTGCTTGGTGTCGTTGGCGAATCGGGCTGCGGCAAAAGCGTTACCTCCTTATCGATCTTAAAGCTGATCCCTCAGCCGCCTGGCAAAATTACGGGAGGGTCGATCGAGTTTAAGGGGAAGGACATTGTTCCGATGAAGGAGCGGGAAATGCGAGCGATTCGCGGGAACTCGATTTCCATGATTTTTCAGGAGCCGATGACGTCGCTGAATCCGCTGTTTACCGTCGGCCAACAAATTGGGGAGACGGTTCGGCTGCACCGGGGGCTCAGCAAGAAGCAAGCACGGGAACATACCATCGACATGCTGAAAAAGGTTGGCATTCCTCGGCCGGAGGCCATCATCGATGAATATCCGCATCAACTCTCCGGCGGGATGAGACAACGGGTGATGATCGCGATGGCGATCTCCTGTAATCCGGAGTTGCTGATCGCTGACGAACCAACTACAGCACTCGACGTGACCATCCAGGCACAGATCCTCGATTTGATCCGGCGCTTGAATGAGGAGAACGGTACGGCCGTAATGATGATCACGCATGACCTTGGGGTCGTTGCCGAGATGTGCCACCGGGTAGCTGTGATGTATGCCGGCAAAGTGGTGGAGGAGGGCCCTGTGCGGGATATTTTTAAAAATCCGCTGCATCCCTACACCCAAGGGCTGATCAAGTCGGTGCCGCGCATGGACGAGGACCGCAAGCGCCTGTTCTCCATTCCAGGCAACGTGCCGATCCTGAACACCCGGATGAAAGGCTGTCGCTTTGCCGAACGCTGTTCGCATGCGATGCCGATTTGTTCGGAGCAGCTGCCTGAGCTGAAGGAATACGAAACGGCGCATAGCTGCCGGTGCTGGCTCCACGAAACGCCACAGGAGGAAGTTGTATGAGTGAACCCTTACTGCAAGTTGAACATCTAAAAAAATACTACCCTCTCGGGGGCGGATGGTTTGGCAAGTCCCAGCAATTCGTTAAAGCGGTCGATGACATCTCATTTACCGTGCACCGGGGAGAAACGTTTGGACTCGTCGGGGAAAGCGGCTGTGGTAAATCTACCACTGGCCGTTCCCTGCTTCGGCTGATTGAGCCGACCGGCGGCAAGGTGATTTTTGAAGGGGAGGACATCACGGCTTTGTCGCCAGAGGCGCTGCGCCGGAAACGCAAGGATATGCAGATTGTATTCCAGGATCCCTTCTCCTCGTTGGATCCTCGCCATACGGTGCAGCGGATTCTGGAGGAACCGCTGATCGTTCACGGCGTGGGCAATGCCAAGGAACGTAAACAGATGATCGACCGGTTGATCGATGTCGTTGGTCTGACGCAAAGCCATCTGCAGCGTTATCCGCACCAATTCTCCGGCGGTCAGCGGCAGCGGATCGGGATCGCCCGTGCATTGGCGCTCCAGCCAAAGCTGATTGTCGCCGACGAGCCGGTTTCCGCGCTGGATGTGTCGATCCAGTCGCAGGTGGTGAACCTGCTTCAGGATCTGCAAGAGGAGTTCGGGTTGACGTACATCTTTATCGCCCACGATTTAAGTGTCGTGAAGCATATCTGCGACCGGGTAGCGGTTATGTACCTCGGCCGGATCGTTGAGATTGCCGACAAACACAAGCTGTACTCGTCACCTCAGCATCCGTATACCCAGGCGTTGCTCTCCGCAGTTCCGCAGCCGGATCCGGACAAGAAGACCGAGCGGATTATTCTGCAAGGCGAAGTGCCCAGCCCGGCTAATGCGCCGGTCGGCTGCGCGTTTCATACGCGGTGTCCGATGGCAATGGACGTTTGCCGGACGCACCGCCCTGAGCTGGCTGAGACGGATGCGGGCCATTTGACGGCTTGCCATCTGTACACCGAAGTGAAGAACACAGGAAGCGCGAGCTTGGCATAAAGATGACGTTTTGAACTACCTCTAAAGGTTTATAGTCTGGGTACTATGCCCAGCTTTTTTATAAACAAGAAATTATATATTGGGATTCAGAAGGGAGCCACAAAATGAAAGCAAAGAGATGGAGTAGTGTTGTTCTTGTTACGATGCTGAGCGCCGCCATCGCCTTGGCGGGGTGCGGAGGCAGCAACAATGCCGGTGGCAGTAATTCCGGCGGAACGAATACGGGCGCGAATACGGAGGCAACCACTCCGACCGGTTCGGCCCAAGATACATTGGTTGTAGGCCGCGGCGGGGATTCCGCTTCTCTGGACCCAGCCATCGTAACCGACGGTGAATCTTTGAAAATCGCCCACCAAGTCTTTGATTCCTTGCTGGAGTACAAAGAAGGAACAACCGAGGTTCAAGGCTCGTTGGCCGAGAGCTGGACGGTATCTGACGACGGTTTGACCTATACCTTCAAGCTGCGTCAAGGCGTGAAGTTCCATGATGGTACGGATTTTAATGCGGATGCGGTTGTATTCAACTTCACCCGTTGGTCTGATCCAAACAGCGAATACAAATTTGAAGGCGACTCCTTTGACTACTATGATTCCATGTTTGGTCCAGACGGCAAACGCGTTATCAAGGAAGTAGAAGCGGTCGACGAGAACACGGTTAAGTTTACACTGAACCAACCGCAAGCGCCGTTCTTGCAAAACCTGGCCATGACCTCCTTCGGGATCGCCAGCCCAACGGCCATCAAGGAGAAGAAAGAAAACTTCAAGAACGAGCCGGTAGGTACAGGTCCATTCGTATTCAAAGAGTGGAAACGCAACGACTCGATTACGTTAGAGAAGAACCCGAACTACTGGAAAGAAGGGCTTCCGAAGCTGAACAAAGTGATCGTTCGCTCTATCCCGGATAACTCTGCTCGTTTCAACGCGCTGCAAAGCGGTGAAATCGATTTGATGGAGGACCTGAGCCCGGACGATCTGGCGACCTTGGAAGCGAACCCGGATCTGCAAAAGATCGAGCGTCCTTCCAACAACGTAGGTTATGTCGGCTTCAACCTGAAGAAAGAACCGTTTAACAACGTGAAAGTAAGACAAGCGCTGAACTATGCCGTTGATAAGCAAGCGATCATCGATGCCTTCTTCGCAGGCCAAGCTGAACCGGCTAAGAACCCAATGCCGCCGTCCCTGTGGGGCTACAACGATAGCATTGCTGATTATGAGTATGATCCAGAGAAAGCCAAAGCGTTGCTGGCTGAAGCAGGTTATCCGAACGGTCTGCCAGGCGAATATGTCTTCTATGCCATGCCGGTATCCCGTCCTTACATGCCAGATGGCAAGAAGGTCGCCGAAGTTATTCAGCAAAACTTTGAAGAAGTTGGCGTAAAAGTGAAAATCGAATCTCCGGAATGGGCCGTTTATCTCGACGATGCGCAAGCCGGTGAAAAAGACGATCTGTTCATGCTTGGTTGGACCGGTGACAACGGGGACCCAGACAACTTCCTGTACACACTGCTGGACAAAGACGCCATTCCGTCCAACAACTACACGTACTATTCGAGTGATGAGCTGCATGAGTTGTTAGTCGCTGCACAAATCGAAACCGATCAATCGAAACGTGAAGAACTTTACAAACAAGCGCAAGAAATCATTAAAGCCGACGCACCGTGGATTCCGCTTGTGCATACAACGCCGCTGCTGGCTGCAAAAGCGAATCTGAAAGGATACGTTCCGGCGCCGACAGGTACGGAATACTACAGCAACATCTATTTCGAATAACAGGCGGGATCTTAACGCCTCTGGCAGGTGAACCTCATCTTGAAAGCTTATATTTTGAAGAGAATACTCATCATGGTTCCTGTCCTAGTCGGCATGACGATTATCGTATTTTCCATTATCCATGCGATTCCCGGTGATCCTGCGGAAACGATTCTAGGGCAGAAGGCCACGGAGCAATCCAAGGAAGCGCTCCGCGAGCAACTGGGCCTGAACAATCCGTGGTATCAGCAGTATTTCTCTTACATGGGAGATTTGTTAAAAGGTGACCTGGGGCAATCGATCCGCACGAGAGTGCCGATTGCCCAGGAGATCACCCCCTATCTAGCGGCTACGGCGGAATTAACCGTGGCGGCGATGGCCTTTGCGATCTTCTTTGGCGTGAATGCCGGCATCATCAGTGCCTGGAAGCAGAATTCGTGGTTCGATTACATCTGTATGTTAATCGCACTGATCGGGGTATCGATGCCGATCTTCTGGCTCGGACTGATGGAGCAGTGGATCTTCTCGCTCAAATTGCATTGGCTGCCTTCCATCGGGCGGATGAATCAACGCGACCCGGTTGAAGCGGTCACGAATCTGTATGTGATCGACAGCATTATCGCTGGTCGCTGGGATCAGTTGTGGACGGTATGCAGACATCTGATTTTGCCAAGTATCGCGCTGGGGACAATTCCGATGGCGGTTATCGCTCGGATGACGCGGTCGAGTATGCTGGAAGTTATGAATTCCGATTTCGTTCGTACGGCCAAGGCCAAAGGGTTGTCGCAATTTATCGTCATCTATAAACACGCCTTGAAAAATGCTTTTATCCCCGTGCTGACGGTCATTGGTCTGCAAACTGGCGCATTGCTTGGCGGTGCGGTCTTGACCGAAACGATCTTCGCATGGCCAGGTGTGGGACGGTATATTTACGAAGCGATTAGCTCGCGTGACTATCCAGTCATTCAATCGGGCATTCTGGTTATCGCATTTATTTTCGTCATTATCAATCTGATCGTGGATTTGCTGTACGCAGCGGTCGATCCACGCATCCGTTACCGGTAAAGGAGGGAAACCATGGCAGAGGCAACTACAGCAAGCACAAACACCAGCACCGCCGTCCCGGCCGAGAAGGTTTCCGGACCTTGGCGCGATGCGTGGAAAGCGTTCCGCAAAAATAAAATCGCCATGGCCGGCCTGATCATGATTGTGTTTTTCATTCTGATCGCGATCCTGGCCCCGGTGATTGCTCCTTATGAATTCGATAAGCAGGTCCTGCGCGACCGCTTAAAACCACCGTCTTCGTCTCATTGGTTTGGGACGGACGATCTGGGGCGTGACCTGTTCACCCGCGTATTGTACGGGGCTCGAATCTCCCTATGGGTAGGGACATTCTCCGTGGTGGGATCGATCATTCTGGGGACGTTCCTTGGTATTCTGGCCGGGTTCTATGGCAAATGGATCGATATGGTGATTTCGCGCCTGTTCGATATTTTGCTGGCGTTCCCAAGCATTTTGCTGGCGATCGCGATTGTGGCCATTCTAGGTCCGTCGCTGCAAAATGCGTTGCTGGCTATCGCCATCGTCAACATCCCGACGTATGGGCGGCTGGTGCGGGCGAAGGTGCTTAGCTTGAAGAATGAAGAGTATATCACTGCAGCACGGGCAATTGGGATGAAAAACAGCGCGATTTTGCTGCGGCACATCCTGCCAAACAGCTTGACGCCAATCATTGTACAGGGCACGCTGGGGATCGCTACGGCGATTATCGAAGCGGCTGCGTTGGGCTTCCTAGGTTTAGGCGCTCAGCCGCCTACACCGGAATGGGGCAAGATGCTGTCTGACTCGCGTCAATTTATCGCCACCGCTCCGTGGACTGTAGTTTTCCCGGGGATTTCGATCATGCTGACGGTACTTGCCTTCAACCTGATGGGCGATGGTTTGCGTGATGCGCTTGACCCGCGGATGAAAAGTTAAATCTATCGTTATGAACTGCCGGGAGGTTTTCCGGCAGTTTTTTTGTGTGTTGTACCTAATATACGGGTCAACAGGTTTGCGGTTATAATTTAGGCATCGGATCAAGAGAATGGATAGGAGAGGGAGGCGGCAGAATGGCCAAAAAAGCGAGAAAGGTGACGATCGTTGGTTCCGGCCTGGTCGGTACGGCTTGCGCTTATTCGATGATTAATCAATCGATCTGCGATGAGATTATGATGATCGACCGGACGTATGATCGTGCGGTGGCACATGCGCTCGATTTGTCGCATTGCATGGACTTTACGCAAACCCGTACGAAGGTATATGCTGGCCGGCTGGAGGACTGCCGCGATATGGATGTGGTTGTGCTGACGGCAGGGGCGAATCCGAAGCCGGGGCAAACGCGATTGGATGTGCTGGGCGAGGCGGAGAAGATTACGCGGGATATCGTCAGCCGCATCGTAGAAGGAGGATTTGACGGCGTGTTTGTCGTCGCCGCGAATCCGGTGGATATCGTGACATATATCGTGCGCGAGGTGTCGGGGTTCCCGCGGAACCGGGTGATTGGCACCGGGACTTCCATCGATTCGGCTCGGCTCAAAACGTTGCTGTCGGAGGTCTTTGCTGTTGATCCACGCAGTGTAAACGGGTATGCGATGGGAGAGCACGGGGATTCGCAGTTTGTGGCCTGGTCGCATGTCACGATCGGCGGGAAGCCGCTACTGCATATTTTGGAGCAGCATAAGGAGCGGTTCCGCCACGTCAAGCTGGACGAAATCGCGCAAAAAACAAAAGATGCGGGATGGGAGATTTTTACCCGCAAGGGCAATACGCAGTTTGGGATTGGAAACGCGCTGGCTTATATCGTGAGATCCATCCTAAACGATGAACACAAAATCATCGCCGTTTCCGCTGTGTTGGAAGGGGAATATGGCCAAACCGGGGTTTGCTGCGGTGTGCCTGCCATTATCGGTGATGGCGGAATCGAGGAATTGCTGGAGCTGAACTTGACCTGGGAGGAACAGCAGAAATTTGCGCATTCCTGCGGCATTTTGAAGGCCGCGATTGCGAGTCTTCAACTCTAGTCAGGTTAAGCTGCCGTCGGTTGGCGGCTTAACAGAGCATCCGTTCATTGGGGAACGGATGCTTTTTTTATTTTTCCTGGAGAGGCAGTGATGCTGGGTTTAAGTCGCGGGAAGGATGGGGAATCCGGCTGAGGACTGTTCTGTGCCTATTTCACCTTTTTATATAGTAGAGAAAAGAAGGGAGGAACGGTGATATGAGTGATTTCGTGATTCGTAATTTGGCGGAGCTCGGGGATCGAGAAGCCGCGCAGGCGGCGGAGATTTTTGTGGAGGGCTTTTACGATTCGCTGCGATATTTTACTTCGGACCGGGACAAATTAGCGAGGGCTCTTGTGCATGCTTTGGTGAGAGAGCAGTTTTTTGTCGCCTTGGAGGAGGGACAGGTTCTGGGGATCTTCGCGTATTCCGCAGGACAGAAGCGGGCTTTCCGATTTCAACGGGCTGAGCTGCAGCAGGAACTTGGTTGGATGAAGGGAAGTTTGTTTTATTTTCTGGTCCGTCGGGAGTTGGAAAAACCGCTGCACTTGGCGGAGGGACAGTGTTATTTCGAGGCGGTTGCTACGGCTAAGCAAGCACGAGAGCGTGGGGTCGCCAGCCAACTGAACCATGAGCTGATCTCTCGTTTGGGCTATGACGATTATATTTTGGAGGTAGTGGATACCAACACTGCTGCGGTTCGCTTGTATGAGCGACTGGGATATGTCGAGTTTCGGCGGAAGCCGCAGCGCTGGTTTCGGAAGCAAACGGGGTTTAATGCCAGGGTGTATATGAGATGGATGGGAGATCAGGCTCAATCTGAATAAGGCGTGGTCAATTTAGGTCTGGACAAGAACGTATATTCGCATTATGATGAGGGCATCATGTTCGAAGGAGTGTTGCGGATGCCTTATTTTAAAGCCAGCCAAGCAGAACTTTATTATGAGGAGATGGGCTCCGGGCGGCCGATCGTGCTGATTCATGGATTTACGCCCGACCATCGTCTGATGAGCGGCTGCATGGAACCGATATTTGAGAACCGCGCGGGCTGGAGAAGAATTTATCTTGATTTGCCGGGCATGGGACAGTCGAAGAATTACGCGGGGATTGAAAGTACGGACGAAATGCTAGATGCGGTGCTGGAGTTAATTGATGCCTTGGTGCCGGAGTCGTGTTTTGCGGTAGTTGGAGAGTCTTACGGCGGGTACTTAACGAGAGGGATCATCGCTCGTCGTTCCGAGCGAGTTGAGGGAGCGGCGTTTATTTGTCCCTTGATCGTACCGGACCCGGCTCAACGGGAGCTGCCGGACCATACGGTGATTTACGAGGATCCGGCGCTGAGTAATGAACTGTCTCCCGAGGAGTATGAGGACTTCCGCTCGATGAGCGCGGTTATTGATCGACACACTTGGGAGAGATATGCGAAGGAGATCGTTCCCGGCTGTCGAGTGGCAGATTCCGCTTTTTTGGACAAGATTCGGGCGCGGTATGGGTTTTCTTTTTCGATCGATCAAGAGACGTTTGACGCCCCTTCGTTATTCCTGCTTGGCCGTCAGGATACGTCAGTGGGATATGCGGATGCACTTCGCTTATTAGATCAGTATCCACGGGGGACGTTTGCGGTCGTAGACCGGGCTGGGCATAACCTGCAGATTGAGCAGGAGAACATGTTTAACGCGCTGATGAACGAGTGGCTGGATCGAGTGGAGGAAGCTAGGGATAAGGAATGATGAAATGAGACAGGCTTGTGGTGAGACTTGAATTGGCGGGTGTTGCCGGATGATGAGATGTTAGAGGGAGGGTTCTAAGTGTACGAGCTGAAGACCAAAGAGAACGACAACAGCGTCATCGAGTTCATTGAAGGGGTAGCCGATGCGAAGAAGCGGGAGGATGCCTACCGATTGCTGGACGTTTTTACGGAGACCACGGGCTACCCGGCCAAAATGTGGGGTTCCAGCATCATCGGCTTTGGCTCCTACCATTACAAATACGCCTCCGGCCACGAAGGGGATGCGCCGTTGGTGGGCTTCTCGCCTCGGAAGGCGAAGATCAGCCTGTATCTTGCCTCGAATGATCCTGAGCGAGACGCTTTGCTGGAGTCCTTAGGCAAGCATACCCAAGGCAAAGGGTGTGTCTACATTAATAAAGTCGCCGACATCGATGTGGACGTACTGCGCAAGTTGATCCGCCAGTCGGTCGAGCACCTGCGGAAATTGTATCCGAATGATGAGGAGAAGAGCTAGCTGGTAAGCGGCTCTTTTTTTATGTTGGAAGTGGTAAGGGGGCGGTCGTCAGAGACGTCGTCTGCCTTTACCTGTCGTTTGCCTTGCCCGTTGGTTATCTGCCGCGATTGGTCGTCATTAGGCATCTGATTTACCGCGGTCATGAGTCGTGAGTCGGCTGGTTAACAGGCATCTGCCTTATCCATGGTCATGAGGTGTGAATCGACTGGCTATTAGGTATCTGCCTTACCGCGGTCATAGGTCGTGGAATCGACTGGTTATTAGGTATCTGCCTTACCGGGGTCATAGGTCGTGGAATCGACTGGTTATCAGACCTCTCGCCTTGCCCCCGCCCGCCGTGATGTCCGTCATGTTCGTGATGGTTTACCAGTCCCCTTTATCGGTCTTCATCCGAGTCGTCGGTTGGATATACTCGAAAAATCGAGTATATTTTACTGGGAAGTGGCACTTCCGGGCAATTATATATGAAATTTCATGCTTATTTGGACCTTTAGTGGCCTAGAAGCCAAAATGTATATGAAAAATCGAGTAGAATTCATGATTTCGGCCGTTTCTGTCTAATTATATATGAAATTTCGAGTAAAATTCGGCTACTTCTGTATCCTGCTCTAACGCACCGCTCGAGACTCCGCTCCTCCGCCCCACTCACGCGGGCGATTTCGCTCCGACGAACCCCCATCTGGGGTTCTCACCCAACCTGGGACTATAAAAAAAGAGCACCTCTACGGGTGCTCTTATCTCACGTCCCAGGAGGGATTCGAACCCCCGACCGACGGCTTAGAAGGCCGTTGCTCTATCCAGCTGAGCTACTGGGACATCTCAAATATGAAAAACACAAGCAAAAAAGATTATATCATATGTCAGATTGAGGGGCAATAACTTACAACGAAAAATTAACCTTCTTCAGATGGACTGGTGACACACCGCACATAAACAGGGCAATCTCGTCGAACTGATTCCCGCTCAACCTCACCTAAATCACCATTAAAACCACCACTCACCCCCTGCTCAAATCTCCCCTCTATCCCAGTTCCACCCAGACCATTTGTCCAAGATTTTTGCCTTCGCAGGGGACTGTGCTATAATCTCAATTAATTGTGATTCGGAGGAGAAAGGAGGTACCCTTATCAGCAGTTCACGACCCGATGAGAAAGACAACATTGTCTTGTTTCCCAAAACGTTGGACTATTACCAGATCGAACTGACCCGTATGCTGGAAACCGAAAGATATGGGGAGGCGGTAGAGCTCCTGCAATTTTTACTGCAATGCCAAGGAGAGGATCCGAGGCATTATGAGGAATGGCGAGCTTTATTGGACTGGCTGACCGGCGCATTTCCTGCGCTGAAAGACGGCATTTCGGAGGCTTCAGAACTACAACACATCGAGGAAGACGAGGAAACCGAGGAAATGCTCGCTCGCCGGCTCGCGGAGGCCAAGCTGGCCGAAGATGCGGGTTATACGGACAAGCTGTTGGCTGCCGTGAGGGACAAGCCGCTCTCGGAGCAGACGTTTCTTGCCCTGGAACAGCTTGCCTACCTGGATCGCCCCGAGATCGATGACGCGCTGATTGGCTGGATCAGCCGGGAGGAGATGCATCCGCTGCTTCAATATCGGGTACTGCAAACCCTGCGCCGCCGCGGAACGACGGGCACCCTGGTAATCATGCGCGGAGGGGAGCGGGTGGAAGTCGAGATTGAAGCAGTTCCGCTCAAGCCTGACGATTTTCCGCCGGCCGTACAAATGGTGTTGGATCGCGTAGGCGACCAGACACAGGTGCATGATCCGACCCTTTACTATTTCGCTCAGGAATTATGGACACAGTTCGTCATGGTATTATATGGTACGGCGGATTACCGCTCGCTCTTGGTTGAGGAAGATGCGATCATCGATATTTGGGCGGCAGCGCTGCATCAGATGGTGGCAGATAGCTTGTCCGGCAGCCAAACGGATGAGGAGATTCGCGCCATGTACGGCATTACCGATGGACTGCGGCTGCGATATGAGCAAGTTTGCCGAACGATTGGCAAATTCGTTGCCTCGGGACGAATCCACGGCATGTAAGCACCGGGTGGAGTGCAGGAGTAGATCACTCTATCAACCTTGCACAATAGAATCCGGTTTGCCCAATACCTGGCTGTGGCTCGGCTCCGTGTCAACTCATATAAAAATGTTACCGAAGGATAATGGTTCACTCACGTAATTTTGTTACCCAGTGGAGGCTGTTACATAGCCTCCACTGGGCGCGTAGCGGAGGCAGNCGTCACGGGNTGGGAAAGCAGCGCTTCCAACTGATTGTGTAATGCAAGCGGATCTTGGGAAGTCTGATACGCCTGTAACCGTTGGGTTTGTTCTGGTCGTAGCACGCCCAATTCGATTAACCGGGCAACGGGTGTTTTGGCCGTGTCGAATGTTTTCTTTACACGAGCCCCGCGACGCTCCTTGCCGATCAGCTTGCGAGTGGGCAAGCAGCAATTGAAGT
>NZ_JADQ01000038.1:0-46851 GCF_000518465.1 Paenibacillus sp. J14
TGTACGTGAGCAACGGAAGGCCCGGCTGAGTTCAAGATTCGACGCCGCTTCCACTTCCCTGACTTCGCTTCGTGATGGGAAGCCGATTTTAAATCCACCTTAAGGAAGAAGGGTTAGGATATGTATGAACGGGAATACCGTAACCCAACTATCGCACCGGTCCAAAATTCCGCCGTGCCCCGGCAACAAATTGCCGGAATCCTTGATGCCATATACACGCTTGTAAGCCGATTGGATCAAGTCGCCAAATTGGCCGACAACTGCCGCAGATATCCCGAGCAGGACGGCTCGTCCAATCGTAAGCAACCCGCCGGAAGCGAGCGCAAAGATCACCGCAACGATGACCGCCAGCAAAACGCCGCCCAGCGCCCCTTCAACGGTTTTATTCGGACTGATCGCAGGCCAGAGCTTATGCTTCCCGAACCGCCGCCCGGCAAAATAAGCGCCCGCATCACTGCTCCAGATCGACGCCAGCATCAGAAACGTCCAGAATAAGCCGTGACCGTCGGGTGTATTGCGTGTTTCTGCAATCGCCGCAAATCCGATGCCGACGTAAACCATACCAAGATAGAGCAAGGCGATTTGACCGATTGGGATCTCGTTCTTACTGATCACGGTTACCGCAAGGAAGAGCAGCATAAATAACCACAGCACCGCCATATCGCTCAGCGGTCGGTCGATCTCAAGCAGCCGCCACGGAAACGTAAGATAAACCACGCCTAAATAACCCAGGATGGCCGTGCCCTGGAATGCTGGGATGCGCGTCATACGTACGAATTCGTAATATCCGATGAGCGCCATAAGCATAATGAGTACATGATAGAGAGTTCCGCCAAGCCAGCACATTCCGAGGAAAAAGCCGCCGGCAATGATCCCCGTTATCAAACGCTGTTTCACCAGTCTACACCTTCCATCGCTAGGTTAATCCGCCGTACCGCCGCGTGCGGCGTTGATACTCCGCCACTGCTTGAACCAAATGCTCCTTGCTGAAATCCGGCCACAGGATATCCGTGAACCAAAGCTCACTATACGCCGTTTGCCATAACATAAAGTTACTTAACCGCAGCTCTCCGCTCGTACGAATCAGCAAATCCGGATCAGGCAACCCGGCGGATAACAGCCGGGATTCAATCGTCTCTGGCGTAATGTCCTCCACCGACAGTTCCCCGGATTGCACAGCCTTCGCAATCCCCTTGACGCTTTCCGTAATCTCGCGACGGCTGCCGTAATTTAAAGCAAAATTCAAGATCAAGCCGGTATTGTGCTTCGTCCGCTCAATCGCTTCCTCCATTGCCGCAATCGTATGCGCGGGCAGCTCATCCGTATGTCCCATCATGCGAACCTGGACGTTCTTTTCAACCAATTCATCCAGCTCGATCGCCAGAAACTCCTGCGGAAGCGACATCAAATAGTCCACTTCATCCTTCGGCCGTTTCCAATTTTCCGTTGAGAAAGCATACAACGTCAAAATGGAAATGCCAAGTTCGTCAGCAGCGATCGTTGCCCGCTTTACCGCTTTCATCCCCGATCGATGGCCGACGATTCGCGGCATACCAAGCCTGCGCGCCCATCTTCCGTTCCCGTCCATAATAATCGCAACATGTTTCGGGATATTGTCCGGGGACAGGCTGACGGATGCCCCAGGATTTTTCTTTTTCCGCCAAGGTTGAAATAACTTGATCATTCCTTTTCCTCCAGCCGATGATGAAAAAGAGACAAAACCCCACCGTAATAGGAGGGGCAGCTTTTTTGTCTCTTAGACTTCCATGATCTCTTTTTCTTTCGCAGCGAGGACCTTATCCACTTCCGCGATAAATTTATCTGTCGTTTTCTGAATGTCTTCTTGATGCCGACGCGATTCATCCTCAGAAATGTCGGTTTTCTCTAGCTTCTTGATGTCGTCGTTCGCATCGCGGCGAATGTTGCGGATCGCCACTTTCGCTTCCTCACCGAATTTCTTCGTCATCTTCACAAGTTCGACCCGACGCTCTTCCGTCAAGGCAGGAATCGTCAAGCGAATAGACGAACCATCGTTTGCAGGCGTTAATCCGAGATCGGATTTTTGAATCGCCCGCTCAATTTCCGATAGCGACGATTTGTCCCAAGGCTGGATCAGCAACGTCCGGGAATCCGGCGTGTTGATATTGGCCAACTGGTTGATTGGCGTCGGCGAACCGTAATAATCAACCTGAATGCGATCAAGCAGCGAAGGCGTAGCTCTACCGGCGCGCAGCGTCGAAAGATCTCTTCTCAGCGCCTGAATCGCTTTCTCCATGCGTTCTTCGGCATGTTTCTTAATCGTTTGCGGCATTAATCTACACTCCCTTTGACGATCGTCCCGATTTTTTCACCGAGAACGACGCGTTTAATGTTCCCTTGTTCGGTAATCGCAAAAACAATCAACGGAATATCATTGTCCATGCACAGCGAGGACGCCGTAGAATCCATGACACCAAGGTTCTTGTTCAGCACATCCAAATACGTGAGAGATTCGTACTTCACCGCGTTTGGATCTACAAACGGATCTGCGGAGTAAACGCCATCCACCTTATTCTTTGCCATCAGGATGACTTCTGCCTCAATTTCAGCTGCGCGCAGCGCTGCAGTAGTATCCGTGGAAAAGAACGGATTACCCGTACCCGCCGCGAAAATCACAACCCGCCCCTTCTCCAAGTGACGAATCGCCCGGCGCCGGATATAAGGCTCGGCAATTTGCTGCATCGCAATCGAGGTTTGCACCCGAGTTGGCACATCGATTTGCTCAAGTGCGTCCTGCAGGGCCAGGGAATTCATTACGGTCGCGAGCATTCCCATGTAATCCGCCGTTGCGCGATCGATCCCTTTGGCACTCCCGGCAATCCCGCGCCAAATGTTGCCACCGCCGCATACGATGGCAACCTGTACGCCTAACTCGACGACTTCCTTCACCTGTTGGGCAATGGATGCGATCGTATCAGCGTCGATCCCGTAACCGTTTTGACCGGCTAATGACTCCCCGCTAACCTTTAAGACAACACGTTTAAACACTGGCTGTTCCAAATGTATACCTCCACATCGAACTCTTTCGCGGGTTAAAAAAGAAGGAACACGGCGTGTTCCAACTTTCCTTCACATGTATGTGAGATCGTTTTGCTTACTTGTTCACTTGGGACATAACTTCTTCTACGAAGTTGTCCACTTTCTTTTCCAGACCTTCGCCCAGTTCGTAGCGAACAAAACGACGGATGGAGATGTTTTCACCGATCGTGCTGATTTTTTCTTTCAGCAATTGCTCAATCGTTTTGTCTGGGTCTTTAACGAAAGCTTGTTCCATCAAGCAGAACTCTTCGTAGTATTTGCCGATGCGGCCTTCAACCATTTTTTCAACGATTTTTTCAGGTTTGCCTTCGTTCAGCGCTTGAGCTTTCAGAATTTCCTTCTCTTTCTCGATTTCCTCTTGTGGAACTTCTTCACGACGAACGTAGCGAGGGCTCATCGCAGCGATATGCATTGCAACGTCGCGTGCAAATTCTTTGAACTGTTCGTTCTTCGCAACGAAGTCTGTTTCTGTGTTGATCTCAACCAGAACGCCGATACGGCCGCCTGCATGGATATAAGATTCAACAACGCCTTCTGTCGCGATCCGGCCAGCTTTATTCGCTGCAGCAGCCAGACCTTTTTCACGCAAGAGTTCAACAGCTTTCGTCATATCGCCGTTAGCTTCTTCCAACGCCTTTTTGCAGTCCAGCATTCCCGCGCCGGTTTTTTCACGTAGTTCTTTGACCGATTTTGCATCAACAGCCATGTTTAATTCCCTCCATATCGATATATCGGGGATATCCCCTGTAACTGTGTAGGCATAAAACCATCTGCAGATGGAATAAGATCGTACTGCAGAAGCTTCTATCCCGTCCATTTCCTTTAAAAAAAGGGTAGTGAGAGGTTTGACACCTACCAACCACCCTTTTCATTTAATTTATCGATTTAGCGTATGGCCAAAGCCATTAAGCCGTCGTTTGTTCGCCTTGATGAGCTTCGATCACGGCATCCGCCATTTTACCCGTCAACAGTTTTACGGCGCGGATCGCGTCGTCGTTACCCGGAATGACGTAGTCGATTTCGTCTGGATCGCAGTTCGTGTCAACGATACCTACAATTGGGATACCCAATTTACGAGCTTCGGCAACTGCGATACGTTCTTTGCGAGGATCAATTACGAACAGAGCGCTTGGCAAGCTCTTCATGTTCTTGATCCCGCCCAGGAATTTCTCAAGACGTTCTTTCTCTTTGCGAAGAATGATAACTTCTTTCTTCGGCAGAACCGTGAAAGTACCGTCTTCTTCCCAAGTTTCAAGTTGTTTCAAACGTTCGATCCGTTTTTGGATCGTTTGGAAGTTCGTCAGCGTACCGCCCAACCAACGTTGGTTAATGTAGAATTGACCAGCGCGTTCAGCTTCTTCTTTAACAGAATCTTGAGCTTGTTTCTTCGTGCCTACGAACAGAATGGTGCCATTCTCTTCAGCAATGCTTTTTACGAAGTTATAAGCTTCTTCCACTTTCTTGACCGTTTTTTGCAGGTCAATGATGTAAATACCGTTTCTTTCGGTGAAGATATAACGATCCATTTTCGGGTTCCAGCGACGAGTCTGGTGACCGAAGTGAACCCCTGCTTCAAGCAGTTGTTTCATGGAGATTACTGCCATCTTCACGCACCTCCTAGTTTGGTTTTTTTGATGCTTCCTCCGCAGGTTTCATTTCCCGCTAAGACTCCCTCAATCGCGAGCACCCTTAGCGAAATCATCCTGCGTGCGTTATAACACCGTCAATTAATATACCATAACTAAAATAGGGATGCAACCAAAGTTTGACGCAAAATGACAGCAACATAAAAAGGCGCCTCAGGCGCCTTTTTATACATCTATTTATTTGCTTCCGGAAGCCTTTATGGAGATTTTTGAAATAATCGAATCATAACTTTCGCCAACTTGAAAAGTATAGGTGCCTGCGCGAACCTTGCGGTTGATTTTCTTATTGATTGCAGTTTTCAGAAACGCATCTTGATCCTCAATTACCCCGGCTTGCTCCAGGCCTTGAGCTACGCCTTCCAGCGTTGTCCCAGCCACAATCTTGTATTCCACTGTCGCTGGTTGTGGCGGGTTTGGAGCAGCGGGCTCGTTCGTTCCTCCGGCATTGGGATCAGAAGATGCCGATCCTTCCCCTGCTTCTGGAGCGTCAGGAGCTTTCGGAGACGCAGGTGCATCTGGCTGATTAGGATCCGCCGGTGTTGCATCATCGTTCTCACCCTCATTCCCAGCCGAATCCGATGATTGCCCGGAACGCTCCAACCATTCCTCTTCCGTGAACAATTCCTGATCCGCCTCCACGACCTTCAAACCGGCCAGCACGGCAGCGCGTTCGATTTCCTCCTTCGATTGGAGATCATTTTTGCTGCCTTGTCCAATCAGCATAAGCTGCAGCAGTAAAGCCCCGGCGATGAGTCCGCACCCCAAACCAAGCATAAACTGGCGGTTTTTCATCATCGGGACTCCTCCTTCTTGGCCAGCTGCAGGATCAGCTGAACCTCCCCACGTTGTAAGCCCGTCGCTTTGGCGATCATATCGATCGACTTCCCTTTGTCATACAACTCGAACAGTTCGGGATAACGATCCCGAACCAGATCTTGTTGCGGCAGCTCCGGTTCATCCGGTTCCGGAGCTGGTTCTGCAGGCAAATGATCGGACTCCGCAGCAACCGCAGCCTCAAGTTGAGGTTGGATAACTAGCGGGGCATCCACAGGTCCTGAGGATGCAGCATGAATCGGCTTCTCCTTCAAGTTTTGCTCCACAAGTTCAAGCCGTGCTTCCGTTTGCTTGGCGTAAGCTTCTGCATCCCCCAAACGTTGACGCAACTCGGCAATCTGCTCCTGCTGAGCTAACTGTTTGGAGGTTAAATCCTGCTTCATCTTCGCAACCATATCAATTAATTCTTGGTTTTCATTTTCGATTTCCGCCATGTACTGCTCCAAAGTGGCCTCCAGCTCCCTGGCCATTTCCGCTTTGGGTGCCGCTGCTTGGCGTCCTGGCAACAGCAGGGCATAGACAAGCGCCGCTGCCCCAAGCAACACAATGTAAAACCAAGGCTCTCCAAATGACAATCTAATCCTCACCCTTTGCGTTCATGTGGTCTCCTTTATAAAGACAAGTCGATATGCTTGCCCTTATAAGGATGTTCCGCCTTATGATGTCCTTGTCCTTGCTCGTCCGGCTTGTCCTGGGAGCTGCCGTGTTCCTGCTCCGATGTGAAATTACCTTTCCCTTCGCGCTTTACCGTCGTATTATGAGCACTCTCATCAACGTTAGCGCTGCGCCGGCGCTCAATCTCGCTGTCCTTTAACCCTTGAAGCGATAGCAGACTTTGGTCATGAAGAGGCCGTTGCTGCTGATCATGTTGTACACGCCCCGCCTCGCTTGTCCGAGGGACTGCGATTTGCATTTCCACGGGTTTCATATTCATGGGATCACCTCATGATTCAACGAAGGGAATGGATAAATCGAAAAAGCTTCCTTGGCATACCAGGTCTAGATGAGAGGAGACATAGAAATATCCCCTTCGCTAAAATAGAAAGTCATTCGCGAAATGGGCTCCTTAATGTACTTGGTATATCGTCCAATGACGATCTTGGAACCGCCGTAAATCATTTTAAGGACTTCAACTCTAGCTTTCCCCGTATCCTCAAGTGCCTTCTCGATCGTCAGAATGCGTTCCTTCATCAGGTTCAGTTCCTGGGTGTTCGATTTCTTGGTCATATTCAGCTTCGCACGCATCTCGAGCTTGTCCTGCGGCAATTTACCCATGGAAGCCAGCTGATCAAGCAGCGTAAGCGCCTTCTCCGTCTTGTCCAAGTTGGCCAACTGGTCCTTGACCTGCTGCCGAAGTTCCAGCAGTTCATTCCGTAATTCAGGTAATGCACCAACTTCGATTGAGGTTAATGTCGACATCGGATTCCCAATAACTCGGGCAACCACTTTCTCCCCAGCTTGAATGTTCCCGCCAACGATCAATCCCTTAGCTCCGTTACAAATAACATCCTGACCAGCACTAATGTTGGAGTGCATAATACTTTGGGACACGATCACGTCTTTTCCCGCATGGACATTACCATCTTGGATAAACGAGCTTTTTACGTTTTGCCCCGCCTTAATCAGGCCTTTATTATATCCGATGATACCTCCGGAGATTTCGATAGAACCGTCTGCAATCAACTCAGCTCCCTCTACTCCGCCTATGACGCGAATATCCCCGGCAGCACTAATGCGAAAGCCTGTCAGCACATTCCCGCGGACAACAACCGTTCCGACGAAATCGATATTTCCAACACCGTAATCGACGTCTCCGTTAATCTCGTAAACCGGGAACACATTAAGCTTCCCCTTTTCCGTTCGCGTCACCAGACCGTCGATGGCGGCATACATTGCGGTCTGTTCCGCATTTAACACAACATTCTTGCCCACTTTAAATCGTGCTTCTTTACCTTCTCGGCAGGGGATCGCTTCGCCCGTCACCGCCGTTCCAGGGCGCCCTGGAACTGGGGGTACCAACTCAGCAATCAGTTGTCCTTTACGGATGTTATTAAGCCGCGTCACATCCTTCAAATCAACTTTGCCGTCTTCCGTTTCAACCGGCCGATGTTGATTCTCCTCGTCGATGGAGATGGCATAGCGGATAAACCCGTTTTCCCCATGAACCGGCTCTTGCCCCATCGCGATCGGCGTTTTGCTAAAGAAGTATTCCTTAGGATTGGCTGCAAATCGCTTGACGATATCCTCCTGAACCCCATATTTAATGCCTTCGCTCCGCAGGAAGTGAAGCAGCTCATCCGGGGTACATGAAAAATCATCTTCTTTCTTCAGAAATTGCAGATAGGCTACAGTCTTATCATCGTTTAACGTCACGCTCAAGATCTGTTTTAAATTATCCAAAAGCTCCACGAAGCCGTCCCCCTCATCATTCACTCGCTTAAAATAACTCGTCAGTCTTCAGCCAGCAACAAATCGCGTTGCTTCTCCAAACTGCCCCGAAGGCGTAAAATCGCCTTAGAGTGTAATTGCGAAATCCGCGAGGGTGACAAAGACATGACCTCGGCGATTTCGCTCAAGGATAAATCCTCATAATAGAGTAGGGAGACTACTGTACGTTCCTTCTCGGTCAACTTCTCAATCCCTTTCGCAAGGGATTCACGAAGATAGAACTCCCTAACCTTATAATCCGGGTTTTTTGCCTTTTCGTCAACGAGTAAAGTAAGACGAGTCTCCGATTCTTCTTCGCGGATAGGATCCTCCAGCGAGCATAGGGTCATCACGGCAACTTCCTGAAGCATACTTTGAAATTCCTTCTCGCTTACATTGAGATAGGAACTCATCTCAGCGTCAGTGACGGAGCGGAGATATTGCTGCTCTAAATGTTGATAACCTTCTTCGATTTTCTTGGCTTTCTCTCTCACGGATCGGGGAACCCAGTCCCCTTGCCGCAGGCCGTCCAAAATCGCCCCCCGTACCCGCCAAGATGCATAGGTTTCGAACTGAAGTCCCCGTTTGTAGTCAAACTTTTCGACCGCATCGATCAATCCCATAACACCGTTGCTGGCGAGATCGTCCTTGGATACGTTTTTGGGCAAACCGACAGCGAGACGTCCTGAAACGTAGTCGACAATGGGCAGATATTTCTCGATAAGTTGTTTCTTGGCCTCTAAATCACCGTGCTCTTTCCAACTTTCCCAAAGGTCGGCATGATTTAGAGTGGATGTCTTCCGCTCGTTCAATTGCCTTCACCCTCCTTATTGTTCTGTCAGGTGACGAACGACCTTAACCAGCTCTTCAGGATCTTTGCCGTCAGGTGTCTTCACTAATTTTGGCGGATTTAGCGGCGCAAATTGCTTCTCCACATCCGAAGCAGCCGGAGTTGGCTTTAACAGATCATTGAGCTGCTCGCTTTCGTCCGGCGTCAGCAAGTCGAGATTCGTGCCCTTGCCCTCCTCAGATGCGTGGTCAACCTCCGGAGCAGGAGCATAATCCCCTGGCATTTCCTTCAGGAACCCCAACATCCAGTTGGCCGCAAACGCCAACAGAAACCAAACGGCAAACGAAATAAGCCCTCGTACAAAGCTGGTCATGAACAAATTGTTTCCTGCCGAAACGGCATACGTAATTAGAAAACCGATAAAGCCCGACAACAAGTAATATCTCAATTTTCCTGGCATGGCTACAATTCCTTTATCCCCATTTGTACACTTCGCACATATAAGATCCCTGTCATGCTGTCCAGTTCGATCGTTCGGCCGTAATTGCCGCCCGTATCCTCTGCAAGCAATGGAATGCCGAGCTCAGACAGCTGCTCTTTACAGGACTCCACATTACGTGGACCAATCCGCATGGTGTCATTGCTGCCGGCAAAGGTAAACATTTGCGATCCTCCAGCCATCTTGGCTACCAGTCGGCTTGGCCCTGCACCAAGATCCAGCAGTTTCCGGTAGAGTGCCGGAATGGCTGTATCTGCATACTTAGCGATATTTAACGCCCCTTCCCGGGCGATGTCCGAGGAAGGCAACATCACATGCGCAAGACCGGCAATTTTAAGCTGCGGGTCGTATAAGGTTAATCCTACACAGGAGCCTAGGCCGGTTGTACGTATCAATCCCTGCTGAGTAATGACATTCAACTCGGCCATGCCTACCTTGACGACGTACTGCTCATCGATCATGATCAATTGGTACTCCAAGCGCTGCAAAAATTTTGGCGAATGAATCCGGATCCGGAATGAGGAAGAACTGACCTTCCACCTCATCTTGACCTTCAATAAATTTCGTGTCGATCAGCAGGGCGGAATCCCCCATTTCACCAAATTGCAGGAGTCCGTAACTCAAGATCGCACCCGCCATATCTAGAGCTAAAGCAGGTACAGTAGGCGACATTTGCAAGGAGGTGAAATCGGCGAGCGAGGATAAATACGAGCCGGCTAAAATATTACCGATTTCCGATAACGCCGACCATTCCATCTCAGAGAAGGTTTCACCATTATCCACCGTGATGCCGGCCAAGCGAGTCAGCAGCTTCTTCGCCGCTTCCGGGCTTAGGATGAAAAACAAATTGCCCGGCGCATCGCCTTCTACTCGGAAGAATACAGCCAGCACCAAGTTTTCCGCGCCGCCAACACGATCGGCAATCGCTTCAAACGGGAGCATTTGGACCATCGGAACGGCCATATCGATCGGCTTGTCCAGCAGCTTGGACAAAGCCGTAGCGGCATTTCCCGCCCCGATATTGCCGACCTCCTTCAAAATATCGATTTTGAAGTCTTCGAACCCTCTGAACAAATCCACGGTACTAGCCCTCTAAGCTTTCTAATTGAATAATTTCCTTCCGGCTGAGCACTTCCGACAAATTCAACATCACCAACAGCCGATCCTCGGAAATCCGGGCTACCCCATGCAGATATTTCGCTTTGATACCGCCAACAACATCCGGCGGCGAGTCGATCAAGTCAGTATTCAGGTCGATCACATCATTAGCAGAGTCAACGATGAAACCAACCTCCATTTCATTAGCCGAGACAATAATGATCCGGGTTTGATCCGTATATTCCGTCTCCGGCAATCCAAAGCGACCGCGCAAATCGATCACCGGAATGACGACGCCGCGCAGATTAATCACGCCTTTAACAAATGAATAGGTCTTCGGAACGCGCGTGATCGGCATCATGCGTTCGATCGTTTGGACTTTGTCCACGTCGATCCCGTATTCTTCATGCCCCAACTTAAATACGATAACTTTTAATTCCTCTCCCATGTGGAAACCCTCCCTTAGAGTGTATAACTGACCTTATTTAATGAAGGCGTTTGGATCGATGATGAGCGCTACCTGACCATCCCCCAAGATCGTTGCACCAGCAACCCCTTGAATCGAAGGCAGATATTTGCCCAGGTTCTTAATGACGATTTCGCTTTGGCCAATGAAATCCTCAATCGCTAGGGCAGCTAGCCTGTCGCCTTTGCGGATCACGACGATTTCTGTCTCCTCTTCATCGCTTTCAGAGAAGCCCGGTATGTCAAACAGCTTCGCAAGCGACATGTATGGAATATGGGTATCGCGATAAGCCACCATCGTATAACCGTGGACTTCTCGAATCTGGTCGCGCCGGATTAAGCCGGTTTCGACGATGGAGGACAGCGGAATCGCATATTTTTCTTCCCCAACCTTAATGAGCATTGCCGAAATAATCGACAAAGTCAGTGGAAGCTGTACGGAAAACTTCGTGCCGACACCCAGCTTCGATTCCACCGAAACGACGCCGCTTAAGGATTCGATTTTGGATTTGACGACGTCAAGTCCAACCCCGCGTCCAGAAATATCGGAGATGACCTCGGCTGTACTAAAGCCCGGAGCGAACAAGAGCATGTACACCTGCTCGTCCGTCATCGAGGCAGCTTCGCTCTCCTTGACGATGCCGTTCTTAAGCGCTCTTTGCAGAACCTTATTACGGTCAATGCCGTGTCCGTCATCTTCGATTTCAATAAACACATGGTTGCCGCTGTGGAAAGCCCGCAGCTGAATTGTCCCGGTTTCCGGTTTGCCTGCAGCAATCCGTTCAGCCGTAGATTCTACCCCATGGTCGACGGCATTCCGAAGCAAATGCACGAGTGGATCTCCAATTTCGTCGATGACCGTGCGATCCAGTTCGGTTTCGGCCCCGACGATGTTCAGATCGATTTTCTTGTCGAGCGATTTCGCCAGGTCGCGAACCATCCGCGGGAAGCGGTTGAACACGGTATCGACCGGAACCATCCGCAGCTTCAACACGATGTTCTGCAAGTCGCTGCCGACACGGCTCATATGCTCAACGGTTTCCGTTAAGTCGCTTCGTTTGACTTCGGTAGCCAGCTGCTCCAAGCGAGCACGGTCAATCAACAATTCGCTGAGCAGATTCATGAGCACGTCCAGCCGGTCGATATCTACCCGAATTGTACGGGCAGGAGCGGAGGCACCTCCAGCTGGGCGAGCATTTGCTTTTGCTTCAGGTGCTGCAGCTGGTTTAGCTGGAGCGGATTGGGCTTTGGTCTGAGCTGGAGCAGGAGCTGGCGCTGCAGCTTCGGCTGCCGCAGCTGCCTCCTTCGAACCGGCATTCAGTTGTGCCAAAGTTTCATGATCCAGCGCTGCAACTTGTGCCGTATCGATTTCCGACAGATTCATAATCATGCTTTGAATCTCGGCAGAATCTTTTTGAGTTATGTAATAAAGGGAAAAGCTTCGATCAAATTTCTCTTGCTCAATATCCTGTACAGATGGCGAAGACTTCACGATTTCCCCGAATCGTTCCAGGAGATCAAAGACGAGGTAGGCGCGTGCTGCTTTCAATTGACAATCCTCTCGGATCGCCACTTCAATGTACAACACTTTATGTCCTTCCGTGATGGACTGCTCCAAGACGGAAAATTGATATTGATCCAGTTGGATGGCCGATGCACTGTTCGCCGCGGATCCACCTGCTGCCGGCTTGCTTGCCGCCGCACTTCCGCCTTCCGCAAAATCCCCGCGTACGATGGACTGCAGCGCGTCAACGATCTCACTGACGTCCGCTTTCCCTTCGCCGCCTTGGGTAATGTCCTGCACCATCATTTG
The DNA here is from genome assembly GCF_000518465.1 of Paenibacillus sp. J14. Classification (NCBI taxonomy): domain Bacteria; kingdom Bacillati; phylum Bacillota; class Bacilli; order Caryophanales; family Paenibacillaceae; genus Paenibacillus; species Paenibacillus sp. J14. Next base: position 12,651 of record NZ_JADQ01000038.1, read on the forward strand.
CAGCGCATCCAAGCTCTTAAACAGAGTGTCGAAGATAAACTCCTGCATTTTCAGCTTCTCGTTCCGGACGAGGTCCAGCACGTTCTCCATCTGGTGCGTGAGCGAGGACAAATCCTCGAACCCCATCGTCGCTGCCATCCCCTTCAGCGTATGCGCCGATCGGAAGATGACTTGAACGATGCTGATATCCTCAGGGTTGTTTTCCAGCTCCAACATTTTTTCGTTTAATGATTGCAAATGATCGTTCGACTCATCGATAAACATGGATAAATACTGATTCATGTCCATGGTGAGGCACCTCCTCCAAGAGATTCCGTTAATAACTCATTTTCGTGGTGAGCTAAAAAAGGGTTAGGATCTTTACAAGCTGGCTTTTTTAGCTACTTCTTGTACAAGCTTAGGGCCAATCTCGTATAGCGGTAATACATGGCTGACGCATTTCAGTTCGATTGCCGAGCGCGGCATACCGAATACGACGCACGTCTCTTCGCTCTCGGCAATAGTGGAAGTCACGCCAGCGTCATAAAGCCGCTTCATGACTTTCGCCCCGTCGCTGCCCATCCCCGTTAGCAGTACAACATGACGTTTCAGTGCTTGCAGCGGGAGCAGCGATTCATACAAGACGTCCACCGAAGGTCGATGTCCGTTACATGGCTTGTCGGTCGTCAAATGGACGCGATAACCGCCTGTCGGACTTGGTACGACGTTCATATGGAAACCTCCCGGAGCAATGTATGCCGTCCCACTTTGCAGCTCCTGGCCTTGCTCTGCCTCAACGACGTTGAGTTCGCATAAGCTGTTCAACCGCTGAGCGAGCGACTTGGTAAAGTTTGGCGGCATGTGTTGCACGATGACGATTGGCGCCGGAAAGTCCCCGGGGATTTTCTCCAAGACGGCTTTAAGCGCCTTGGGGCCCCCGGTTGAAGTACCGATCGCAACGAGATCGGTGAACTCCCCTGCAGGGCGTACGGAACGGGGACGCCCTCTGCCTGCATGGCCGCTCGTCTTCTCCCGAGCGGCGGCCACTTCCGCCGCCGGCGCCTGCCGCGGCGGCGATGCGGGCTTGGCCGGCGGGGCGGCAGGCGCTGTGCCGCCGCTAAGGCCAGACGCGGGCCGCGCCGCAGGCCGCGCGCGCTCCGCCGGCGCCTTCGCCGGGCGCCGGCCCTGGCCATCCCGGCCGCCGCTCGGCGCGGCCGGGTTCGCTGCGGGCAGCCTCGTCGTCAGACGAGGCGAGCCCGCGAGCGGCGCGCGCGCAGCGGCGGTGCCGCCGGTAGGCGCCGACCCGGCGGGCGGCGCCGGGGACGCGGCCGCTGCGCTGCCCGGGCTGGGCGCCGCCGGCTTCCGCGCCGGCGGCTTTAGCGCGGCAACGCCTGCCTGTGGCGGCTTGCCGGCCGCCGGCAGCACCGGCGCGCTGCGGAGTTGCGCCGCCGTCCAGGCATCGCGCCGCTCCTTCGCCTGCATCGCGGCGCGCATCTGCTCGCGCAGCTCGCGGCCGACCTGCAGGATGTCATGCTCGCTGGTCGTGGCCGATGGTTTGCGGATGAAATCGAAGGCGCCAAGCTCCAGTGCCATGATCGTCTCCCGCATGCCTTGTTCATTGATACCCGATAACATAATGACCGGCAACGGATGTTCCTTCATGATGACCTTGAGCGCGTCCAGACCGTTCATTTCCGGCATTTCCACGTCCATCGTCACCAAGTCCGGTCGAACCTGTGCGATTTGCTCGATGGCTTCACGTCCGTTCTTGGCCGTTGCCGAGACCTGAAAAGCCTCGTCCTGTTCGATCAGATCCGAGATAATCTTACGCATAAACGCCGAATCGTCTACCACCATCACTCGATAAGACATCAACGTTCCACTCCTGTTCCTTTACGAAGAATCATTTTGCCAGTTTTAACCATTTCTGCATAAATCCCTTGATTCCCGATAAAGTATCCTTCGGCTTGGTTTGCGGAACATTCAGATAAGCCAACGCCAATCGCTGAATATCGCGCGTTGCCGAGCAACCGGGGAAAGCGATGGAGAAAGGAACTTGCTTCTTGACCGCCTGCATCACATGCGGATCGTCGTTGAGGTAGCCCAACACGGGAATTTCCATATCGAGAAAACGGCTGGCGACCAACGAAATTTTATCGGCAACCTGCTTCGCCTCAAGCTCCCCGGAAACCCGGTTAACGACTAACCGGAACGGCAAATTTTGATCCATTCCATGAACAACCTTGATCAAGGCATACGCATCGGTGATCGAGGTTGGCTCCGGTGTCGTAACGACCAGACACTCATCGGCAGCGGTGATGAACTTGAGGGTTTCCTTCGACAAACCGGCACCTGTATCGAAAAGGATGAAGTCCATCTCCTCGGAAATTATCTCGATCTGCGAGGTGAAGTAATTCAGATCCCCTTCGGACAGGGTGAACAGTTCGGCGAGCCCGGAGCCGCCCGCAATAAAGGGTAATGCATGCGTGCCCAGCTCCACGATTTCCGTAATGTTCTTTTCTCCCTTCAGCAGGTGGTACAAGTTATATCTCGGCCTGATGCCCATTAACACGTCGATATTTGCCATACCGATATCCGCATCAAAGATCAGTACTTTGCGTCCAAGCGACTTTAGCGCTAAAGCAAAATTCAACGTGAAGTTGGATTTGCCTACGCCGCCCTTGCCGCTGCTAATTGTCACGATCCGGGCTGAATCCTTGCGGGCGGTTGCTCCTGCCGCCTCTCGATGCGAAGATACCAATTGTCTGAGTGCTTGGGCCTGGTCATTCATGGCTTCCGCTCTCCCAGCAGCAGTTCAACCATTAACTTAGCGTCCGCCTGCAGCAGGTCATCAGGTACATTTTGACCATTGGTCAGGAAAGACACCTTGAACGGGTACTCGCTTAACAAATTAAAGATCGCGCCGGTCGTTTCCGTTTCATCCAGCTTCGTAAAAATCAACTTATCCAATTTATATTTGCTAAAGTGCTCGGTAATCCGTTTCATGTCCTGCACTTTGGAGGTCAAGCTAAGGACCAAATACGTCTCGCTGACATCCGAAGGAGCAAGTAAGCTGTGCAGCTCCGCCACAAACAGCTCATTTAGATAGTTCCTTCCGGCCGTATCCATCAGGATCAAGTCACAGTGCTCTAAGCGTTGCATAGCTCGTTGTACATCACCGGGGGACTGAACGACCTCCAGAGGCACATTTAAGATCGTTGCGTACGTCCGCAGCTGCTCTATGGCCGAAATTCGATAAGTGTCCGCCGTGATGAACCCTACCTTTTTGTGCAACCGGAAAATTTGATCCGCCGCAAGCTTGGCAATGGTTGTCGTCTTCCCAACCCCGGTCGGTCCGGCGATATATACGATCTTTGTCTGATCGCCGATCCCCGCATCAATTCGGTGATCTAGGAAGCTGGTAACGATGGTCTGAAGCCTAGCCCGCATGTCGTCATCGCTTAATGTCTTGCCTGAGCTTAACCAGGCTTCGTAAATTTCTTCTACCCACCGACCGGCAAGCTCCATGCCCACTTCTTGGTTCATCAGCTGTTGTTGGATCGCCTGTAAACCCGGCGGGAATACCCGGCTGTCAGCTTGCTTCTTCGCCAGCTCGCTGAGCCACATCTTCATTTGCTGAATTTCTTCCAGCAAGCGCTCTTCTTTTTCGGAGTTGGCGCCCCCTAAATCCGTCTTGCTTAGGAGTTGCTCGGAATCTGCCGCTCGTGCGATCGCTGCCTCCAATCGAGCTGAAGGCTCACTGGAAGCCGGTTCAATAAAGGTTTGGCGTTCCGTCTCTGTCACTGGTGCTGGCGGCATGACCGCGGTGATGATCGGCTCCTCTCGTTCCTGACCGCCTATTGTCGTGAGAACCGGGGAAGCAGACACAGCCTGCGGCGAGGCAGCAGGCTGGGCTAACTGCGACGTTTTGCGGTATGCCTCCGGCACGGCTTGGCGTGCCACAGGAGCCGGAACCGACGGCTGTGCCGGCAAAGGCGGTTTGGCTTTGGGTGCCGGTGCCGCCTTTTCCTCCGTCGCAGCAATCACTTCAATCTTCTTTTTCTGGAACATGCCGAGGAAACCGCCGAGCTTCACTTCCTTTGTGCTCAAGATGACCGCATCCGAACCCAGCTCACTGCGAATTTTCAACATGGCGTCAGGCATCGTGTCGACGATATATCGTTTTACTCTCATAAATTCACCACCCCGACACTTTGAATTTCAACATTGGGTTCCAACTCGCTGTAAGATAACACCGGAATATCTTGCATGCTGCGCTCGATGATTTGGCGCAAATACATCCGGATCGTTGGCGAGGTGAGCAGGATCGGTTGATGGCCCGTTTGGACCAAACGGTTAATTTGTTCGGTCAGCTTCTGGAAGACCGTTTGCGTTGAAGCTGGGTCCAGGGCCAGATAGCTGCCTTGTTCGGTCTGCTGCACACTCTCGGCGATTTTCTTCTCCAGGTTCGGTCCCACAGTAATTACGCGCATCGTTTCACCCGGTTGGGTATATTGCTGGGTAATTTGTCGGGATAACGCTTGTCTGACGTATTCGGTGAGCACGTCCGGATCCTTGGTATAGGTTCCGTAATCTGCCAGTGTCTCGAAAATGGTCACCATATCGCGAATCGAGATCTTCTCTTTAAGCAATTTGGCCAGCACCTTCTGGACGTCACCAATCGACAACACCGACGGTATTAATTCATCGACAAGAACCGCATAATTTTCTTTGAGGTTGTCGACCAGGGCTTTCGTCTCTTGACGGCCCAGCAGCTCATGCGCATGCTTCTTAATCAGCTCTGTCAAATGCGTTGCCACGACAGACGGTGGATCAACTACGGTATAGCCCGCCAATTCTGCCCGATCCTTGGTCGCTTCATCGATCCAAAGGGCCGGTAAGCCAAACGCAGGTTCGCGGGTCTCGATACCTGTAATCGAGTCATCATCCACCCCTGGACTCATGGCTAAATAGTGATTAAGTAATAATTCACCACCGCCTACGACATTTCCTTTTATTTTGATGACATATTCATTCGGTTTTAGTTGAATATTGTCGCGAATGCGAATGACGGGAACAACCAAACCGAGTTCAAGCGCACATTGACGCCGGATCATGATGATCCGATCCAGCAAATCCCCGCCTTGCCCCGTATCGGCAAGAGGAATCAGCCCATAACCAAATTCGAATTCGATAGGATCTACCTGAAGCAGGTTGATGACACTCTCGGGGCTCCGAACTTCTTCGATTTGCTGTTCCTCCTCCTGTTGCTCCTGTTCGACTTGCCGCCGGTCCATATTTTTCTGCATCTTAATTGCAGCAAAGACCATCAATATCGCGAACGGATAAGTTGTCCAAATACCGATCGGCGTAAAGGTGCCAAGTAGGGCGATCGTCCCGGCTACAACGAATAACAGCTTCGGATAGGTGAACAACTGCCCCGTAATATCGTCTGCCAGGTTGCCCTCCGAAGAAGCCCGGGTTACGATCAAACCAGCTGCGGTAGAAATCAGCAACGCCGGAATCTGGCTGACCAAGCCATCCCCGATCGTCAGGAGTGAATATGTCGAAAGCGCTTCGTCAAAGCTCATACCATGGATCGTCATCCCGATAATAAAGCCCCCGATCAGGTTGATCAGGAGGATAATGATACTCGCAATGGCATCCCCTTTGACGAATTTACTCGCACCATCCATGGCACCGTAGAAATCGGCTTCCCGCTCAATCTTCCCTCGGCGCTCACGGGCTTGCTGCTCATTAATGAGCCCCGCATTCAGGTCGGCATCAATACTCATCTGTTTCCCTGGCATGGCGTCGAGGGTAAACCGTGCAGCAACCTCAGCAACACGTTCCGACCCCTTGGTAATGACGATAAACTGAACGACCACGAGAATCAGGAAGACGACAAAACCGACAACGGGTTCACCGTGGGATACCCATGATCCGAAAGTAGCCACCACGTGGCCGGCTTTGGCCTGTCCCAGAATCAGCTTGGTCGTCGATACATTTAACGCCAAACGGAATAAGGTCGTCACGAGCAGCATGGCTGGAAAGATGGAGAACTGCAAGGCCTCCTTGGTGTTCATTGCAACAAGCAAAATGATCAGAGCGAGGGAAATATTGATGATCAACAAAATATCCAGCAGCCAAGTCGGGATCGGAACGATCATCAGCAAAACGATGCCAATTATACCAACTAGAATAAATAAATCTTTAAATTTCTTCACGTAAGTTCCCCTCCGATCCCATTATGATTTGGGTCTGCCTTTGATTCGGTATACGTAAGCCAGCACTTCAGCAACAGCTTGGAACAAATCCGCAGGGATCGTCTCCCCGATTTCGGTTCGTTGAAATAACGCCCGTGCCAGCGGCTTGTTTTCCATCGTAATTACGCCATGTTCTTTGGCGATTTCCTTAATGCGCAGCGCCACATAATCCTGCCCTTTGGCAATGACTTGCGGGGCATCCATTTTGGATCCGTCGTACTTCAGAGCGACCGCAAAGTGAGTCGGGTTGGTGATAATTACATCGGCTTTCGGCACTTCCTGCATCATCCGCTGCAGGGCCATCCGCCGCTGACGTTCCCGAATTTTCCCCTTGATGAGCGGATCGCCTTCCATTTTCTTATATTCATCTTTGATATCCTGCTTGGACATCTTCAGATTCTTCTCATGTTCATATCGCTGATACATATAATCCAGTACCGCGAGTACGATTAGAGCGGCTGCGATTTTTAACCCTAAATTCATCGTTAACTGGGCGGTAAAATGAAACGTATCATCCACCGATACATGCCCTAATGCGGATAAGCTCCCGCGGTACCCCCAAATCGTGGAGTAGACGAGATACCCGATGATCAACAGCTTAAAAAGCGTTTTGATAAATTGAACCAACGACCGCATGGAAAAGATGTTTTTAAACCCTTTGATCGGATCCAGCTTACTGAACTTGATTTTGAGCGGTTCTCCGATCAACATGAAACCGATCTGGGCATAGTTGGCGACAACAGCCACGACGATGACAACCAGGAAGATTGGAGCCAACAGCAACAACACCTGCACTGCGTACTCCCCCATCATCGCCATCACGTTCGTTTTCGTTACTTCCATGGACAGCCGATGATAAAACACGTCAACAAACAAGCCAATCAACCGGTCCTTGAAATAACCAGCAAATGCAGTCAAGCATAGGAATCCGGCCATTAATAACAAGGCGCCGGTCAGTTCCTGGCTCTTGGCCACCTGACCTTTCTTCCGGGCCTCCTGACGTTTCTTCGGAGTCGCTTTTTCCGTCTTTTCGCCAGCGAACAGCTGCAGATCAAGCGAATACCGATATGACATAGCGATCCTCCATCCTACTGCGGCCTTTGTCCTATCGTTCCGAGCAGATCATGAAGCGCTCGGAACAGCACCTCGAACAAAGCTTGAAACGCAACGATAAAGCCCGGCACAAGCACCAACAGCACAAGTAACCCCACGATGATTTTGACCGGAATCCCGATAACAAAAATGTTGAATTGCGGTGCAGTTCGAGCCAAGAATCCAAGCGCTACGTCGGTGACGAACAGAGCTACCACCAGCGGAGCTGACATTTGAAATGCCAGCATAAACGCCTGGCTGAAGGTTTGAACTAAAAATTCGGACAAGTTCCCGTTATAAATTTGTTGGAATACTTGATTGGATAAAGGAACCCAGTTGTAGCTCCGAATGACCGCATCCAGTAAGTAGTGATGGCCGTTCATGCTGAGGAAGACCAATGTGGCAATGATATACTTGAGATTCCCCAAAACGGGCGCCGACGCACCGGTCATAGGGTCGATCACGTTCGCGATCCCAAAACCGATTTGAATATCGATAAATGAGCCCGCCATTTGGATAACGGAGAAGATCAGATTTGCCACGTACCCCATCAACAGACCTACCAGCACTTCACGAATAATCACCAATATGTATCCTAAGTCGTTTGGTATCGACTGATTTGGACCAATGGTCAACAGAATGACAACCGCGATGATACCGGCAAATCCAACCTTAAACGTATTCGGCACCGATCGGGATGAAAATATAGGCGAAACTACAAAAAAGGCTGTCATTCGACAAAAAATTAGCATAAAAATAGAAATTCCGTGCAGTATCGTATCCATAACTTCGGCAACCTAACCGATATAACTAGATAGGTTATTTAGAATTCCGTAGGTGAAGTCGACCAGCGTCGTCAAAATCCAAGGGCCAAACAACAACAACGCTAGTAAAACAGCGACGATTTTGGGAACGAAGGCAAGGGTTTGCTCCTGAATTTGCGTTGTCGCTTGGAAGATACTTACCAAGAGGCCCACCACAAGGGCGATCACCAGCATCGGTGCGCTGACCTTCAACACGGTATATACGGCTTGTCCGGCCAAACCGATAATAAATTCCGAACTCATACACCGTTTTCTCCTTCCCTGAACCTGAACCTATCCTCTAGGTATTAAAGCTGACTAACAGTGATTTGACGATCAGATACCAACCATCTACCAGCACGAACAGCAAGATCTTGAACGGCAGTGAGATCATGACCGGCGGCAACATCATCATCCCCATAGCCATCAGTACACTGGAAACGACGATATCGATAATCAGAAAAGGAATAAAAATCATAAAGCCCATTTGAAACGCCGTCTTGAGTTCACTAATCGCAAAAGCAGGCACCATCACCGAAAGTGGGATGTCTTCATAGCTCTTCGGCTTTTCCATTTTGGTATATCCCATGAACAGCTGAAGATCTTTCGTTCTCGTATGCGAGTACATGAACTTCTTCATGGGAACCGCCGCTTTGTCCAACGCTTCGGTCTGGGTGATTTCTCCCTTGATATAAGGCTGCACTGCCACCTCGTTAATCGTGGTTAGCGTGGGGCTCATGATAAATAATGTTAAGAACAAAGCTAAGCCGATTAATACCTGATTTGGCGGCATTTGTTGCGTCCCTAATGAACTGCGGACAAACCCCAGTACCACGACGATGCGAGTAAAGCTCGTCATCAGCACCAATATTGCCGGCGCGATACTGAGTACCGTAATCATTAAGAGAATCGACAACGAAGTGGTACCTGACGCCCCGCCCGAATCCGAATTACCGATTTGAATGCCGATGCTCGGAATCGGGTCAACCGGTTCGGCCGATGCTACGGAGACCGCGAGTATGCTCCATATCGTCAGCAGCAAGCCGACAATTAACAATTTTCTCTTCATGACTCCCTCGACCGATCTGTAGAATGTTCTTCCGAATCCTGCAAGAGTTCCTCCATTTGTCGTTTTCGGTCCGGCATCTTCCGCAGTTGCGATTGAAACACCTCGTGGAAAGCGACACCGTCCAGTTCTTCTTCCTCCCGAGGTGGTTCCTTTCGAAACCGGGAGATCAAGCCGGACAAAGTCGATGACAATCCGGCAAGTTCCATTCCTTCGTGTTCGAAGGCTTGAACCAGAGAGGCTACTTCGTCCGGGTTGGATATTTTGTCCACCAGCGAAATGTCCTCACCGACACCCACAAGATAGATGCTCCCCCCGAGTTCGATCACTTGCAGGGATTTGTTGGGTCCAAGGCCAATCGCGCCCAAAGTGCGAATCGCATGGCTCTGGGACAAATACCGGTTCCTTTTCCCAAGAAAACGGACCAGTATAATAATTAATGCAATGAGCAGGCCAAGAACTACGATGACGGTAAACAAGTTCCCCCAAAGGTTGACGTCCCCAGAAAACGGGGAAGAATCTTGCGAGTTATTCATCGCTCAGTTTACACCCCAAGCGTTTTGTTGATCGCTTCAATAACCCGATCCGATTGGAATGGCTTCACGATGAAGTCCTTCGCACCCGCTTGAATCGCATCGATAACCATCGCTTGCTGCCCCATCGCAGAGCACATGATCACTTTCGCGTTCGGGTCCAGCTTCTTGATCTCTTTTAACGCCGCAATTCCGTCCATTTCGGGCATCGTAATATCCATCGTGATCAAATCCGGATGCAGTTCTTTAAATTTCTCGATCGCTTGCGCACCATCCTGTGCTTCCCCTACGACTTCAAACCCGTTTTTCGTCAAAATATCCCGGATCATCATTCTCATAAATGCTGCGTCGTCTACGATAAGAATTCGGTTAGCCATTGATCTAAAATCCTCCCTAAACTTCTACTATTGTAATTTTTGAATGCGGTCCCACTGGCTTATGATATCCGTGACGCGTACGCCGAAGTTTTCATCAATGACGACAACCTCGCCCTTAGCAATCAGTTTGTTGTTCACCAGAATATCTACCGGTTCACCAGCAAGCTTGTCCAATTCGATGATCGATCCTTGGGACAATTCCAGGATATCTTTAATTTGCCGTTGGGTCCTACCTAATTCTACGGTGACTCTAAGGGGTATGTCCATCAGTAAGTTCAAATTATTTTCGTCAACCTGGTTAAATGATGAGTTCCCCAAATTTGCAAATTGTACAGGTTGTACATTCAAATTTCGCCCAGGTGCCTGCCCATAATGATGGGGTTCGCCGTAAGGTTGACCTTGTGGAGGATACCCGTATGGCGCTTGCTGCCCGTAACCATAACTCTCTTGCATCGGCGGTTGCTGCATCATCGGTTGAGACGGTGCAGGCGGCTGCTGATACGTTGGGGCCTGAGGCGCAGGCGACGGAGCTGGCGTTGGTGCAGACGCTGGTGCAGGAGGCGCGGCCGCTGCGGCGCTTTCCTTCGCGCCGGCTTTTGTTTCTGCCGCTGATCCACTAATCAGACTATCTACCATCTCTTTTGCGAACTTCACGGTTAGCAGCTGCATGATCGTCGAATCGATCAAATCCCCAATCGTCAAACGGAAGGAGATCTTGATTAGCGGGTCCGATTCTGGCAAGCTGTTCAAGCCGTTCCCATTGGACATGTTCAAAATATCAACGCCTGGCGGCGAGATATTGACGAAGCGATTAAAAATGGTAGACATTGATGTCGCAGAAGACCCCATCATTTGGTTCATCGCTTCCTGCACGGCACTGATATGAATCTCATTTAACTCTTCCTCTTCCGGGTTCCCTTCCCCGCCCAGCATCAAATCTGCAATCACTTGGGCATCTCTCGTCTTGATGACCAAAGAGTTCATGCCTTCAAAGCCATCCACATATTGAACGTGAATCGCAACATGCGGTTTTGGAAATTCGGACTCAAACTGGGAACGAGTGATCACGGAAACCTTCGGCGTTGTGATATCCACTTTTTTATTTAACAGCGTGGAGAGCGCCGTGGCAGCACTGCCAAACGTGATGTTCCCGATTTCCCCCAAGGCGTCCTGCTCTAGCGGAGTTAGAACGTCGTTTACCGACAGCTCTTGGGGCGTCTCTTGATTGGCTTGTTTTAATAATGCGTCTATCTCTTCCTGGGACAAGTAATCATTGCTCGTCAAGTTCCTCAACTCCTTCGCTGACAATTTCATCGATTTGGACCGCAATCCGATCCTTTACTGTACCCGGGCTGCCTATATATTTCAATCGATCGCCAACCCGGATTTGCAGTCCTTCCTGGACCGGTTTATTTAATGAGATGACGTCCCCAACGGACAATCCCAGGAATTCACGGACCGTAATCTGTGATTCGCCCAACTCCGCGATGATCGGAAGCTTAGCTTTGTTCACTCGGTTTCGCAACGCTTCAACTTCTTCTGGAGCACGCGACTTTTTCTGAGAGACAAACCAATGGTGAACCGAAAGCTTTGGCATGATCGGTTCAATTACAACATGTGGTATACAGAGGTTGATCATCCCGGAGGTATCCCCGATTTTCGTGCTTAGTGAGATCAGCGCAATCGTTTCGTTAGGCGATACGATTTGCATGAACTGAGGATTGGTTTCCAGCGCCTCCATCCGTGGATTGATGTCCACAACGGTTTTCCAAGCTTCTTGCAAGCTTTCAAAAGCCCGGCTAAAAATCCGCTCCATAATAATTGTTTCGATCTCCGTTAGCGATCCGATTTTCGAAGGAGCTGTTCCGAGACCGCCCAACAGCCGGTCCAGCATAGCAAAAGCGACGTTGGGATGCACCTCCAGCACCATTCTTCCTTCCAGCGGCTCCGCTTCAAAAATGTTCAAAATCGTCATTTTGGGAATGGAGCGGATAAACTCGTCATAAGGAAGCTGCTCGACCTGAACAACGTTAATTTGCACGAACGTGCGCAGTTGAGCCGAAAAATAGGTAGTGAGATAACGGGCAAAGTTCTCATGTATTCGGGTTAAGCTTCGAATATGATCTTTGGAAAATCTCACCGCTCTTTTGAAATCATACGAACGGATTTTCTTCTGCGTATCTTCCTTTTTCAGTTCTTCGGCGTCCATTTCACCCGACGATAACGCAGCTAGCAACGCATCAATTTCGTTCTGCGACAACACATCAACCAACCATCTCACCCCCTTAGAAAAATCTCTATTCGTTCGATATTCGTTAGATCGTTGACATGATGAAGTCAGTAATATCGATCTGAATCAATTTCCCTTCCGGCAGCGATTTGTTGATCAGGTTGAGCAATTTGGAACTCAGGTTGTCTTTTCCCAATGCCCCCGTCAATTCCTCCGGTTTGGTATCCGCCAACGTTTTGATAATAATCGGCTTGATTTTGTAATCCTTGATTTTATCGAAGGTTTCCTTGGAAGTCGCACTATCCAATTGGAACGCAAAATCAATGACTACCACGTAATCCGGATCGGACAAATTCGTCTTGATATCGTCAATCGTAGATGTCACCTGAACGAGTTCGTCGGCCGACAATTTCTTCGGTACTGCTACACTGTCAACAGCAGCATTCATTTCGGTACCTGGTGCAGGTTTATTCATTTGATTCACCAGCAGGAAGGCGGCCAATACGATCAATGTGATGGCGAGCAAAATCGTAATTAACCATGGCAGCATTCTTTTCATGACCATTCCTCCGTTTGTTGCACTTTAATAGTTGCTGCGTGGATGCCGATCTCACGATAATAATCGCTTATCATCTGAATCACATCGGCCGCCTTCTCCAGCACGATAATCCGCTTCCCTGTGACCAGGGTGACGTATGTATCCGGTGTTTCTTCCACGGTCTCAATCATGATGGCATTTAGCCACATTTGAGAACCGTTAAGGCGTGTTACTGAAATCATGATTTCCCTCCTAAGCGATCAAGGAAGCGGGGAGAGCCGTCGGGGAACGGCGGTTAACCCTTTCCCCGACTACCCCTTCGCTTAACGTTTCAGATTAACAACTTCCTGAAGCACTTCATCCGAGGTCGTGATGATCCGCGAATTCGCTTGGAACCCCCGCTGCGCTACGATCATTTCGGTAAACTCGCCCGTTAAGTCGACGTTGGACATTTCCAACTGGCCGACAATCAGAGCACCCGTCCCCTCTTCTGCGTTATTCGGGTTCGTATACGTCAATTCTCCGTCTGCGATGGCATTCAAGGTGACCCGATAAAGGTTACCACCAATCTTCTCCAGACCTTCCGGGTTCGTGACCCGAGCTACCCCAATAATCTCACCAGGATCTGTTCCCCCTTCAGGGTTTTTCAGCATCATCGTACCATCAGATGCAATCGTAAAGGCTGTTACCGCTTCGAAATCGATTGGCTCCATAACGTCACCATCGCTGTTGCAAACGAGCAAACCGTCCGAAGTGACCAGTTGGCCCGCAGCATCTAGATGAAAGTCTCCCGCACGAGTCAGGAAAGGAACCTCTTGATCGGGCGTCAGTTTTACAAGAAAAAATCCGTCACCGTCAATCCGCATATCCAGCGGATTATTGGTTGTCATCGCACTGCCGCCAGTATGTAATGTATCGATAGAGCCGATGGAGACCCCAAGTCCAATTTGCTTGGCATTCACGCCGCCAGATTCACCATCGACTGGAGCCGTAACCCCGGAGACCGTCTGGCTCATGATATCCTTAAACATAACGCGTCCTGATTTGAAGCCTACCGTATTGACGTTTGCAATATTATTGCCAATGACGTCAAGCTTGGTTTGGAAACCACGCATTCCAGATACGCCAGAATACATTGATCTTAACATTTGCTCTCATCCCTTCCACTGATTAAAATGATTGCTTCGGCCGCTTCAGTCGATCCGCAGCCGATTGGCTCCCGTAACCGGTCCAGCCAATTTTAAGAAATGATGACGGCGCTATCGATTTGAGTAAATACGTTATTCTTCATGCTGCTTCCGTCCATCGCGGTAACGACGGTCCGATTGTGGACGTTCACAATCAGGGCCATATCTTTCAATAAAATAAGGGACTCTTTCGCTCCTTTAGCCGCCGCGCTGTCAATCGCCGATTCAATCTTGTTTAACTGCTCCGGCTTCAGCTCGATTCCGCGCTGCTCCAAACGTTTTACCGCATGGTTGCTGAAATGGACCAGTCGATCCTCCAGCATCTCCTTAAAGTTACTTTTTGCAGCATTTAGCGGCATGCTTTTATTTGCCGTTAGTGCATTAGGCCCGATTCTGCCCGCATATAGCTGGCCTACTCGGATCGGCTCGTTCATAACAGATCCGCTCCTTGGCCAGCGCCGTCAGACGCGTCAGCAGGTACGCCTACTTGTTCAATATCGGAGATTTTAATCTCCTTATCTCCTACTTTCACGTAGTGGACACCACTGCGAACGATAATGGATTCTACAATGCCACTTTCCTTCTCAATAATGACTTCAGCTTTACCTGTGGAAACATCGTAATTACCTGTTTTGGTCTCAGTCACCCATGTCACTTCTTTTCCGATCAGTCCGGAATCATTGCCTAAGGACTCTCCCAATGCAGCTATCTGTTCTGAAATGTTAGTCAACTGCTCGACAGAAGTAAACTGGGCAATTTGTGCAACCATTTGCGTATTGTCCATTGGGGACAACGGATCCTGATTTTGCATCTGGGCGATCATGAGTTTAAGGAAAGCATCTTTACCCAACTCGTTGTTTTTCGTACTGGCCTTCTGAATGTTATTTTGCGAGTAATTCGGCCACGACACCGAAGAAAAATACGTGTCAGCCACGGAGGTACCTCCTTTCTGCGAAATAAAAGGTGATTTAAGCCCGAGCAACAAAGGAACTGCCGTAGCTTTGCTCTTTGGCTCTGACTTCAGCTACCCATTCGTTCCATTCTTCGTTCAAGTCATGGATGGCCAGGGTTTCGTCCTCTGTTACGGGACGACGTTTTTCGCTTTGTTGTTGTCCTGTGCCTCCGCCGGATTGCCGGCCATCATGGTACATGTGGGACGACAATGATGTATTTTGTGTAACCTCCAGTTTGTTAACCTGAAGACCCTGAGATTGCAATGCCGATCTAAGTTGTGCCATTTGTTGTTCCAGCGATTCCTTAGCAAAAGCGTGCTCCGTCATAAATTGGGCAGTTAATTGGCCATTTTGCATCGTAATGCGTACGTCAACCTGGCCCAAATGCTCCGGATACAGTGAAATTCTCGCCTCGGACACACCCTTCAGATTCACGATCTCCAGTTTATTGACCAGGAAACCGCTCATTTCTTTCGCGAAATTTTCAACTGGTACCGGTTTGGCAACATGTTTCACGGACTTAATTCCACTGTCCCGGAGTGCCAGTTGTCCTGCGGTCACGACTTGACCAGTTTGAACGGGATCTTCATGTACTTTAGCTTCCGAGGTCCCCCCGTCAACTGCCGGATCGGCTTCGAATGCCAGATCATTGACGCGGAATGCTGCCGAATTGCTAGATTGTGAACTCGATTGAACAGCACGAGCATCTCCTCTGTTCAGCATGTCCCCATTTTGGCCTGCACGTCCTTGTTGGCTAGCTGTTGCACCTGGATCTGTCGTGAAGGTACGAGGTTGTAATCCTGTTGCTTCCGTCCCTTTTCCGCCATTAGACTTCGCCTCCGCCGAATCCGATATTGCATCTAGCACTTGTTGTAGAGAATCCAGCATAGTAACGGCTTGCCCCTGTGCACTTGCGGTCAGCTTAGCGGCACCTCCGTTCGACTCCGCAACTGCTAATAGTTGAACAAGAGTATCCTGAACCGCAAACCGCATCGTCTCCGGCTGCTGAGCTAGCACAGGCAGGGCGTTGTCGCCCTCAGCTCCTAAACTCGCATTGTCAGACAAACCTGCCTGTTGCAATAGGGGTTGAACACTTTGCAACCAACCTTGCAATAACGAAAACAACGCAGGATCCGCTTGAAGTGCATCGTCCAATTTAGACAATTGCTCCAACAATCCTTCGATTGTCGCGACAAGCGTATTTTCAGTCGCTTCGGAAGATGTACCTTCCGTACCACTTGGCAATCCAGCTAACGAGATCATCTGTGCTGAGGCTTGTCCTTCCTGCGGCTGGGCATTACCAAGCAACATGGCGAGAAGCTTCTGATCAAATGACAAAGCAGCCGCTTGCCCCGTTTCCGCCTTGCCAGCCGATCCGTACCACAACGAGTTTACCGTTCCGGTTTTGCTTGCATTTATTTGCGAAATGGATGAATTCATTTTATTTCACCTCCTTTCAAGACTAAATACCTTCATTATATTACTTACTTACCAGCTGATTCAGGATCTTTACCGATGTCTTCTCGTCGGACTTCGCCATTTCCGTCAAAATCTTAGAACGAGCAGTTCCGTTTACCGATTTCAGAATTTTCAGCCCCTTCTCGGGACTTAGCTTGTACGTCTGAAGCACCAGCTTGGCGGCGTCTGCTGCAGCCATCGAGGAGAAGGTTTGCCCCAGCTCCGTATCGCTTAGCCCTGCTCCTTTTGCAGCAGCTGCTGTATCCGCTGTTGATTCCATTTTGAGTCTCGATTGCAGCGCGGCGATCGCCAAGTCCTCGGACGTCTTCACATCCTTCAGCTTAATCGAAATATCCGCTGCCTTTTGCGGATCCATCTTCTCTAGAATGGCTACTTTACTCTCATTGTTCATAACGCTTAACATCTGCAGCGACTCTTCCGTTGTCAACTTATTAAAAATCGCTGCCGCTTTGCTAGGACTCATTTCCGCATACAGATTGGCCAGCTTCTTAACTTCCTTCTGATAGGCCTCCAATTCTGCCGCTTGTTGCTGATCGTTCTCTTTCTGCTGAACGGAAGCCAGTTGCTCCTGCAGCTCCTTTACCTTCTCCTGCTGTTCGGCTGCTTGTTGGTTCGCGGTTTGCAGCTCAGCTTGCTGCTTAGCCAACTGCTCCTTTAGTTCCTTCACAGTAGCTTCAGTGCTCTCCCGCTGCTTCTGCTCTTCCTTCGCAGCATCCTTTGCTTCACCCTCTGGAGCAATTGGATCCGGAACCAGGTTTTTCACCAGCGGAATCCGGTTCCCCCAATCAATCATGGTGTTACGAAAGTCGATATTAAATAAGGTTAATAACACCCCTAGCAGAACAACCGTAAAAAGAATAGGCGTCATGAAGAACAGAAAGCGTGAAAATCCGCCCCCTGTCTCCTCATCCAATTCTTCGTCCACCACCGTTTTTGCCATCTCTATCCCTCCTTCGAACAACCGTATGGGCGCCCGTTACTTTATCGGGCTCTCATGGCGAACCGGACTGTAGCCATTTCATCCAGCTCGTTTTGTTCCCGAAGAAGCATTTCGTGCCGAAATTTATCCATGGCCTTCTCTTTCGCTTTAAGCCATACCTTTTCGTCCAGCATTTTCCCCTTCAAAATCGTCTTCTTATGCTCGACGTTGACCTCCGCTGCGCGAATATCCGCCAGCTTCCGCTCAATCGCTTGGTCAAGAAAATCCATGTATCGCTGAAGTTCCTGCAGTTTGATCATGGAGGCAGTACTCTCCGCTTCGGCAGCGATTACCGCTGCGGTATTGGCTTTCTCCTCCAGCAACTGCTCCAACGAGCGTTGTTCTGACTGCAATCGCCCAATAGCTGCAGATAACATCCATTCGGCCTGCGTTTTTTCGTTGGATTTCAAATCAACTACTTTCTGATACACGTAACGGAACTTCATTCTCTACGTTTCATCTCCTTGCGAATTCGGAAATAAGCCGTTCCTGAACTTCGGCGAGCGTCACCTTCTCATTCACCTTCTGCTTCGTAAAGCTCCAGATCTGCTGAATGGCGCCAATAGCTTCATCAATATCCGGGTTCGATCCGGGTTGGTAAGCGCCGATATTAATCAAATCTTCGGAATCCTTATAAACAGCCATCAACCGTTTCAGATTTTCGGCTGCCTCATTTTGCTCATCCGAAACAATATCCTTCATTACCCGGCTAATGCTGGCTAGAATGTCAATCGCCGGGAAGTGCCCTTTATTGGCGATCCCGCGGTTCAAAACGATATGTCCATCCAAGATCCCGCGGACAGCATCCGCAATTGGTTCGTTCATATCGTCACCGTCAACGAGCACGGTATAGAAGGCGGTAATTGAACCGGTTGGTCCAGTCCCTGCCCGCTCCATCAGCTTCGGTAAAGCGGCAAATACAGAAGGGGTGTACCCCCGCATCGCAGGAGGTTCGCCTACAGCCAACCCCACCTCACGCAATGCCATCGCATAACGAGTGACGGAATCCATCATCAGCATGACGTTAAGCCCGCGATCCCGAAAATACTCTGCGATAGTTGTGGCGATCAACGCCCCCTTCATCCGAATTAATGCTGGCTGATCGGAGGTTGCAACCACGACAACCGAGCGCTCTAACCCTTCAGGACCAAGATCCCGTTCAATAAAGTCAAGCACCTCACGTCCCCGCTCCCCAACGAGGGCAATCACGTTCACATCGGCCGAGGTATTGCGGGCAATCATCCCCATCAAGGTGCTCTTCCCAACCCCAGAGCCAGCAAAAATCCCCACCCGCTGACCTTTACCGATCGTGAGCAAACCATCGATGGCTCGTACACCTATGCCGATTGGTTCGGAGACTCGCGGACGATCCAGTGGATTCATCGGCTTATTATAGGTCGAGTAGTGACCCATCCGAGAAGGAAGCAACGAACCGTCTAGCGGTTGCCCCAAGCCATCCAGCACCTTACCTAGGAGCTCCGACCCCACCTGTACCGTCAAAGGTTTACCGGTCCCAACAACGTCACAACCAGGTCCGATCGACTGCAGTTCACCGAGCGGCATCAGCAATACCTTGTTGTCGCGAAAACCGACGACCTCCGCCTGCAAAGGCTGAGCCCCTTTACTCGGATAGATATAACAAAGATCGCCGATGCTGGCATCAGGGCCCTCGGATTCAACCATCAGTCCGATGACTTGTGTCACCTTCCCGTTGATTCGGATCGGATCAAGCTGTCTGAGATGATCAATGTAACGTTCAGCTTTCAAACTCGTCATTCGCTTGCCCCCGCTCCTCCATCTGTAGAGAAACCCGCAACAATTCCTTCTTAATCTCCGTCAATTGGGTATCAATTCTGGCGTCTACACTGCCGAAGGAAGAACGGATAACACAACCGCGATCTTTGACGGTTGGGTCCGGCAAAATTTGAAGTTCTGCCTGCGAGTCAATTGCAAGACTAAGCTCCTCCCTGGCCGCCTGCACGAACGCAAAATCCTTTGGTGAAACACACAGTGTCAAGGTTCCTTGCTCGCGTTTACGCGCCAGACTCTTCTTGATCAGCTCGATAACGTATTCCGGTTTCAGCTCAAGCTGCTTATCGATGACTTTCTCGGCAATCGCACAGCTTAACTCGACCAGAAACGGCTCGGCTTCCAGAATGATACGTTCTTTCTCCTCATAAGCCTGCTGGAGAACGGAACTCGCTTCATTCATCATCTCTTCAATTTTGGCGCGCATCGTTGCTTCTGCCTGCGCTTTCCCTTCCTCGTAACCTTGAGTGAAGCCCTCCGCTTTGACAGCTTCAATCATCTGTTCATCCTGCTCACGGCGCTCCTGCCACCAGGTGTCGATTTGCTGCTGTGCTTCTTCCAGCATGCGTTCCGCTTGCTCCGCCGCTTCCCTAACTTGACGTTCGGCGAACTCTTTCGCATCCGCCAACATCTGACGTCTCGTCTCTTCGGCCGCAAGATCTTCAGCGGAAGGACCTTGTATAACCGGATTCTCGGCGTGATCAGATGACGGGTCCTCGGTTGTCGGATGAACCTTGGCTACATTCAATTGCTTCAAGATTTCAACCGGCACGTATTGAGACACCTTGATCAAATTAGACAATGATGTCATCTCCTCCGCCGCGGGCGATAATAATTTCACCCGCTTCTTCCAACCTGCGAATAGTAGCTACGATGCGGGTTTGTGCTTCTTCCACGTCACGCAGCCGCACCGGCCCCATGTATTCCATTTCTTCTTTGAACGTCTCGGACATCCGCTTCGACATGTTGCGGAAGACCGCCTCGCGAACTTCTTCGCTGGCCACTTTGAGGGCAAGCTGCAAGTCGCTGTTCTCGATATCGCGGATAATCCGCTGAATGGAACGGTTGTCGATATTGACGATATCCTCGAAGACGAACATCCGCTTCTTGATTTCTTCAGCCAGCTCGGGATCCTGAATTTCGAGCGAATCGAGAATCGTTCGTTCCGTCCCCCGGTCGACACCATTCAAGATTTGGACGATCGATTCGATGCCGCCGGCGCTGGTGTAATCCTGGGTTACCGTAGCAGATAGCTTCTGCTCCAGCACACGTTCAACTTGAGCGATAACCTCCGGCGACGTGCTATCCATCATCGCGATTCTCCGTGCAACTTCTGCTTGCTTCTCCTGAGGCAGTGAAGACAAGATCGCTGCCGCCTGTTCAAATTGCAAGTAGGACAACACCAGAGCGATCGTCTGCGCGTTTTCGTTCTGGATAAAGTTCAGAATTTGATTTGGATCAGCCTTACGGGCAAAATCGAACGGACGCACCTGAAGGGTTGCCGTCAAACGGTTGATAATGTCCACCGCTTTGGACTGGCCCAACGCTTTCTCCAAAATTTCCTTGGCGTAAGTGATGCCCCCCTGGGTGATATACTCCTGCGCCAAACAGATTTGGTGGAATTCCGCCATAATCATATCTTTCTCGGCGCTGTCGACTTTACGGACGTTAGCAATCTCCAGGGTGAGCTGCTCAATTTCATCATCCCGTAAATGTTTGAAGATTTGAGCCGATACTTCCGGTCCTAACGTAATTAATAAAATGGCTGCCTTTTGTCTCCCGGTCAAAACCGGACTCGATGTTTTGGACAATACATTCACCTCTATTCCTCAGCCAGCCAGGTGCGAAGCAAGTTAACGAATTCGTCAGGCTTCTTCTTGGCCAACGTTTCCAGTTGTTTACGCACTTGGTTCTCATTCGTGACTGTATCCAAATTAATCGATGGAAACTCAGGCGTAAGAGGCAACGCGATTTCTTCTTCCTCTTCTTGCGCTTGCTTGCGGCGGCGGAACAAGACGATCCCAAGGCCGGCCAGCGCCAACAGAGCAGCGCCTCCCACTCCCCATACCAGCGGGCTCGATAAACTCAACCCAGCCTTTTGGACAGTATCCGAATGAAATGGCTGAGACAACACTGAAACTTTTCTCTGCAATTCTTCGTCTGTATATGTAGTACCAGAGTCAGCCAAATAGGATCCAACGATATTTTTCAGAATATTTTCGATCGCAGACCGAGTATTTTCATCCAAAGTTTCCTGACCTTCGGGTGGTTCAACGGCCACGTTGATGGTTAAATCTTTAATAACATAGGGACTGGCGATAATGTCCTTCGTAATTCGATTAACCTCGTAGTTAATCGTCGACGAACTTTCTTCCGATGAAGACCCGCCGTTTGTTTCCGACGAAGGATAGTTAACAACATCCTCTTCCCCAGTTCCTGGTACCCCGCTCGTTGGGGTTGCCGATCCGGTGTAGCTTTTCTGCACTTTTTGTGCACTGATCTCGATACCCTTCATGTTTTCGGTATCCACCGGAGTGACCAGATTGTCTTTCTGGCTAACCTGGTCGAAGTTCAACTTGGAAGCGACTAATACTTCAATCTTATCCGGCCCGGTCAGTCTGGATAGGAATTGCTTTACACTTTGGCGTACGTCGCTTTCAAACTTCTTCTGCAACGCCATGTTCTCTTGAACCGCCGAAGTCAGAGAGCCTGTCGTCCCGCCTTGACCGCTTGGAAGTAAGATCGTATCATCACTCGAGGATAGCGAGATATTCTCCACCGGCAAGTTAGGGACCGACGTTTTAACCAAGTTGAAATATCCATCAACGGCTTCCTGATTTGGACGATATCCCGGCTTGAACGTAAGGACGATCGATGCCGTCGCTTTCTCCTGTTCATCCGGGCTGGCGAACACGTTTTCTGCCGGCAAGTTAATGAGAACCTTGGCATCGTTAACGCCTTGCATTCTCTTTAGCAGCTGTTCGACCTCACCGTTAATGGCGTTTTTGTACTTGACGTTAAATTCGTTGTCCGTCATTCCGATCAAGGAAGAACTCTCATTAAAAGCTTCCAATCCGATCGAACCGTTCTGGACGATTCCTTGGGAACCAACATCAACCTTAACTCGTGCTGCGTCTTTGCTAGGAACCGAAATGGTTGTACCGTCAGGTCCAAGCTTGTACGAGATTCCGCTGGATTCCAAGTAATTGATGATCCCTGCCGCATCAGTCGAATCGAGACCCGTAAAGGCTACATCGTATTCCGTTTTGGAAAATTGAATCGTCAGCAAGATGATCGCGAGCAGGATAAAAGTCGCCGTCGAGACTAATAACGTTTTTTGTTTTTTACTAAATTGGTTCCAGTACCCTAACAATCGATCCCGGTACTGTGTAATTCTCTCATTCACAATGTCACCTCATCCGAGCATGTTTCAATCCTTATATTTGCGTACGCATAATCTCTTGGTAAGCTTCGATCACTTTGTTCCGGACTTGCGTAGTTAACTGCAAACTTAACAAGGCTTGCTCCGAGGCGATCATCATCTCGTCGGCATTGACTTTCCCTAACAGGAACTGATTGTTCACTTGTTGGGCATTGGCTTCCTGAGCAGCAACTCCTTCTAGAGCATTGTTTAGATAGGAGCTAAATTGCTTTATCGCTTGCGCAGGCGTGAGGTTCTGTTCATTACCGGACGTCTGCATCCCGGTTAGCGGCTTCAAGGAGTCAAAACTCATTCTCTCGATCAACGTGCAACACTCCCAATCACAATTTATGTAAGTTTACTTCTGGGCTATTTCCCGATTTGCAAGGCCTTGGTAAACATCGCCTTACTGGCGTTAAGCGCCGTTACGTTTGCTTCATAAGAGCGAGTTGCCGAAATCATATCTACCATTTCTTTCAAAATATCAACATTAGGCATATAGACATATCCTTCACTGTCCGCATCAGGGTGGGTTGGATTGTAAACCGGTTTAAGCGGTGAGGGGTCCTCTTGAATTTTGGTAATTTTCACCCCTTGACTGCTCACTTCCTTACCCATTACTGAATTCAAGGCACTGTCGAAATCCATTTCCTTGGGGGCCATGACTACCGTTTTGCGTCGGTAAGGAACGGCCTTGCCGTCTACAATCTTAGCCCGGGTTGTTTCAGCATTCGCGATGTTGGAGGAAATCACATCCATGCGAAGACGCTGTGCGGTTAAGGCGGAAGAACTAACCCCAAAACTATTACTGATATTCAAGTCCGATTATCTCCCTTCCACGACGGTGTGTTTCATTTTGATCATATAGTTCAATTGTTCGATGTACGCATTGTATCTCAACTGATTTTCGGCAAGTTTGGTCATCTCACTGTCGATATCGACATTATTTTGGTTGTTGTTCATTGCTGTCGTCTGATCCACACTAACCACCGGTTCAGGAACCTCGGTCATTGGTCCTATAACGAAATGTCTTACATCCGTTCTCCTTCCTTGGAGCGCCGGCATATTACCGTTCATTTCCGCTTGTAACATGCTTTCAAAGGACACGCTGGATCGCTTAAAGTAAGGGGTGTCCACATTCGCAATATTGTTAGCGATGACCCCTTGCCGGAGATTTGCGGCCTGGATAGCAGTCTCAAGCCTGTCAAATCCCAGTCCGTTCAACAACTGCACTTTAATTCCCCCCTTAGTCTCATTCGATCTTAATCATTAATGATTCTACAAACAATGAATAATTCCTCTTTTTTCGACAATTTATTGTTATTTATTGTCTTTCTTTTTGTCTTTCTTACGTCCTAGCATGAAATCTGTTTAATAATGTCATATATCCTAAGTTTCATGGAGATTCGACATATTTACAATAAGAAAAAAGCCCTATCTTTCAATTGTTTATCTCGTTTTTTGGTCAAAAAACTATTTTTTACATAATTATCGCCATCATCCAGCAAAATCCAAAAAGAAAGACCACCCGCCATTACGGCAGAGTGGCCTATTTTTTGTCAAAATTGTGAAAATGGATTAGGTCCTTGGAGAACAAGGCTTTAACCCACAATTTACGATTCTCATTACAAAATGAATTGACTCAGATCTCGATCTTGGGCAATATTTCCTAGTTTCTCCCGCACATATTCCGGAGTGATGACCATTTTATCCAACGTCAGTTCAGGTGCTTCAAAGGAGAGATCCTCCAGGAGCTTCTCAAGGATCGTATGCAAGCGTCTGGCACCGATATTCTCCGTATTTGCATTCACCATGGCCGCAATACGAGCGATTTCATGGATTGCGGCGTCCGAGAATTCGATTTCCAGATCCTCTGTGCGCAGCAATTCAATATACTGTTTCGTTAAGGCGTTCTCCGGTTCCGTTAAGATCGACACAAAGTCCTCCAGCGATAAACTGTCAAGCTCGACCCGGATCGGGAACCGCCCTTGGAGCTCAGGAATTAAGTCAGATGGCTTGGCAATATGGAAAGCTCCTGCCGCAATAAACAAAATATAATCTGTTTTGATGGGACCGTATTTGGTCATCACCGTCGAGCCTTCCACAATCGGCAAAATATCGCGTTGTACGCCTTCGCGAGAGACGTCGGGACCGGAGCCCTGTCCCCGGCTGGCAACTTTATCGATTTCATCGATAAAGATGATCCCGGATTGCTCTGCCCGTGTGATCGCTTCCTGAATCAAATCATCTTGATCGATCAGCTTCGCCGCTTCCTCCTGCGTCAACACTTTACGAGCTTCCTTGACGGTCAGCTTCCGCTTCTTGGTCCGTTTCGGTAAGAGACTTCCAAACATTTCCTGCATGTTCATGCCAAGCTGGTCGTTGCCCTGACCGGCAAACATATCCATCATCGTTGGCGTGTTGTCCTCAACTTCAACTTCCACAATGTCGTTCTCCATCTGACCAGACAACAATTTAAAGCGCACCTGACGCCGGCGTTCGGTCAGCGCACTGTCTTCCTCCGGCTGCTCCTGAGCGGTGGAGCCTGCTCCGTTACCGCCCCCAAACAACATCTCGAACGGGTTACGAACGCCTTTGGCTTTATTTTCGGAAGGGACCAAGATCTGAACTAGACGTTCATTCGCAAGCTCCTCCGCTTTATCCTTCACCTTCTCGGTACGCTCGAGCTTGACGGTACGGATCGCCGTTTCGATGAGATCACGTACCATCGACTCAACGTCCCGGCCTACATAACCAACTTCAGTGAATTTCGTGGCTTCCACCTTAACAAAAGGAGCACCAACCAGCTTGGCGAGACGACGAGCAATTTCCGTCTTCCCCACCCCGGTCGGTCCGATCATCAGGATGTTCTTGGGTACAATTTCATCCTGAACCTCCTCCGGCAGCAAGCTTCGCCGATAACGGTTCCGTAAGGCAACAGCAACCGATTTTTTCGCTTGTTTCTGTCCTACGATATATTTATCCAGTTCGGCTACAATTTGTCTTGGCGTTAAGTTTCTTTCGGTCATGATTCGTCCCCCTGACACGATAGTATCAACGATACTCAAAGCTCCTCAACTATAATGTTGTTGTTCGTATATACGCAGATTTCCGAAGCAATCTGCAGGGCTTCACGGGCGATATCCTTCGCTTCCAACCCCGTGGCATGCCGTTTCAGCGCCCGCGCAGCCGATAGCGCAAAGTTGCCCCCTGATCCGATCGCCAGTACATCATCATCCGGTTCAATGATTTCCCCGCCGCCGGAAATCAGCAGCATCCCGGTTTTATCCATGACAATCATCAAAGCCTCGAGCTTACGCAGCACACGATCCTGGCGCCAATCTTTGGCCAATTCAACCGCTGCCCGTTGCAGGTTCCCTGAATGCTCTTCCAGCTTCCCCTCAAATTTCTCAAATAACGTGATGGCATCGGCGACCGAACCGGCAAACCCCGCAACCACTTGACCGCGGTACAACCGGCGGACTTTCTTCGCCGTTTGCTTCATCACGACGTTCTGCCCAAATGTGACTTGCCCGTCACCGGCAATGGCGCCCTTGCCATTGTGGCGTACCGCGCAAATCGTTGTAGCGTGAAAAGATAGCTCCATGTGTTACTTCGCCTTCCTCTCTCGTAGGTTCTCAGCCCTTACGTTTTAGATATACGCAGGAGGGACTGAGGCATTGGGTTCAAGTACTACGTATATTAATGGGCCAGTTCTATCATATGAACGTCCTTGTTTTCAGCATAACCCGTATCCCCCCTAGATTGCAAAAAAACGGTGGATTAACCCAACCGTTCTTCTGCCATAAAGGAGCGTAAGCTATTTAACGCGCGCTTCGCAAGCGCTTCGTTTTTCTCTGCTTTTTTGCGGTAGCGGGTATCCAGCTTCGGAAATAAACCAAAGTTGGCGTTCATCGGCTGGAAGTGTTCGAAATCAGCAGTGGTAATATAGCGTGCCATACTGCCCAGAGTAGTGTCTGCAGGGAATACGATCCCCTCCTGACCTGCGGCAGCTCGGGCTGCGTTAATTCCTGCGATTAGACCGGACGCAGCGGACTCCACGTAACCTTCAACACCGGTCATCTGACCCGCGAAGAAGAGTGATGGCCGTGCTTTCAACTGATAGGTTGGCATGAGCAGCTTCGGCGAGTTGATAAAGGTGTTCCGGTGCATTACGCCGTACCGGACGAACTCCGCGTTCTCCAAGCCTGGAATCATCGAGAAGACGCGCTTCTGCTCCCCCCATTTCAAATGGGTCTGGAAGCCTACCAAGTTGTAGAGTGTCCCGGCCGCGTTATCCTGACGAAGCTGCACCACAGCATATGGGAGCTTGCCGGTGTGCGGATTGACGAGACCCACCGGCTTCATTGGCCCAAACAGAGCTGTCTGCTTGCCGCGCCGCATCATCACCTCGATTGGCATACAGCCTTCAAAGTAAATCTCCTTCTCGAAGTCCTTCAGCTGAGCTACCTCCGCGTTAATTAACGCATCGTAGAAAGCATCGAACTCCTCTTCCGTCATCGGGCAGTTCAAGTAGGCCGCTTCGCCTTTATCGTACCTGGAAGCCAGGTACACTTTGCTCATATCGATGGAATCCTTCTCCACAATCGGAGCGGCAGCATCGTAAAAGTAAAAATAGTCCTCGCCGGTCAACCGCTTAATTTGCTCTGAAAGGGCAGGAGATGTCAGCGGCCCGGTGGCAATCACGACAATCCCGTCCTGCGGGATCTCCTTGATTTCCTCATTCACCACTTCAATCAATGGATGCTCTCTCAGCGTCCGGGTGATCTCCCCCGAGAACCCGTCCCGGTCAACGGCGAGCGCACCGCCGGCCGGTACCGCATTGCGATCCGCCGCTCCCAGCACCAGCGAGTTCAGCATTCGCATCTCTTCTTTGAGAACGCCAACGGCGTTCGTTAACCCGTTGGCTCGCAAAGAGTTACTGCAGACCAACTCGGCAAATTTATCGGTATGATGCGCCGGTGTCTTCACAACCGGGCGCATTTCGTACAACACCACGGGGATGCCGCGGCTCGCGATTTGCCATGCCGCTTCACTGCCGGCCAATCCCGCGCCGATGACCGTTACTTTATTCGTCATGTTCATGTCCCCCTACTAAATCTCATGCTGAATTTCTTAGCTGTCTCAGAACCCGCACAAACGGCGGGCTCAACTTATTCATCTGTTTCGTCGCTTTCTTCAATGGCTTCTACGTAGTCGCAGGAGGTACATTGCAGCTTCCCGCCTTGCTTATTTCGCTTCTCTACGAGCATTGAACCACATTTTGGACAAGGCTTTGGTGAAGGCTTATCCCACGAAACAAAATCGCATTCCGGATAACGGTCGCAGCCATAGAAGACCCGTCCCTTTTTACTCCGGCGTTCGACCACATGCCCTTCCTTACATTTCGGACAGGTGACACCGATGTCCTTAACGATCGGTTTCGTATTCCGGCATTCCGGGAAACCCGAGCAAGCCAAAAACTTCCCGAAACGTCCCAATTTATAGACCATCGGTCTTCCGCATTTTTCACAAATCTCATTGGAGACTTCGTCTTCGATTTCGACTTCCTTCATTTCCTCTTCGGCAACCCGAAGACGTTTCTCAAACGATTTATAAAACTCGCTCAGCACTCTTACCCAATCCTCGGAACCTTCTTCAACATGGTCCAAGTCCTCTTCCATATGGGCGGTAAATTCCACATCAAGGATTTCCGGGAAGAATTGCTCCGTCTGTTCGATGAGGAGCTCGCCTAACTCAGTTGGGACAAACTTCTTGTCCTCAATCGCTACGTAGCCGCGTTTTTGAATGGTTTCCAGGGTTGGCGCGTACGTACTCGGACGTCCAATGCCGAGCTCCTCCAAAGTTCTCACCAAACGCGCCTCCGTATAGCGAGGCGGGGGTTGGGTAAAATGCTGCTTCGGTTCAATCGACTCTTTCGCCAGTTCTTCCCCTTTCGTCAGGGGTGGCAAAAACTTGTCGTCCTCATTGGCGTTGCCATCATCGTTGCCTTCCACGTACACCTTCATAAAGCCAGGGAAGCGGATCTTCGACCCAACCGCGCGGAACGTTGCTTCGCCAGCGGCAATATCCACTGACATCGTGTCCAGCACGGCAGAAGTCATTTGGCTGGCCATAAAACGATCCCAAATCAATTTGTACAGCCGATACTGATCCCGGGTGGTGAACTCCTTCACCGATTCCGGATCTCGCATCGCCGATGTTGGACGGATCGCTTCATGGGCGTCCTGCGCGCTGGCGGCCTTCTTGGAATATTGACGCGGCGTTTCAGGCGCGTAGGCTTCACCAAATTTATCAAGGATATATTGCTTGGCTTCCTCTTGGGCGGAAGTAGCGATCCGCGTCGAGTCTGTACGCATATACGTGATCAGACCAACGGTCCCTTCTTTGCCAAGGTCAACCCCCTCATACAGCTGCTGAGCGATCGACATCGTCTTGGCTGCCCGGAAATTCAGTTTTCGCGCTGCCTCCTGCTGCAGGGAACTGGTTGTAAACGGCGCCGCCGGATGGCGGAGACGTTCCTTCTCCTTCACATCGACCACGCTGAATTTGGCCTTCTCGATCGATTTCAGAATTTCCTGTACCTGCTGTTCGTTCTTTAGCTCGATCTTCTCACCTTTGTACTGGTGAAACTTCGCTTCGAACGAAGAGGCTCCCGTCTTCAGCTTCGCCGTAATACTCCAGTATTCTTCCGGAACAAATTCAGAGATTTCGTTCTCCCGGTCCAAGATGATTTTCACCGCTACGGATTGCACGCGGCCAAATGACAACCCTTTTTTGATCTTCTTCCACAGCAGCGGGCTGACTTTATAACCAACCAGCCGATCCAAAATCCGTCTGGCTTGCTGCGCGTTCACCAGATCCATATTGATGGGGCGCGGATTTTTGAAGGCGTCTCTAACCGCTTGCTTCGTAATTTCATTAAATACGACGCGGCATGTATCCTTCTCATCCACGTCCAGCACATGGGCCAGATGCCAGGCAATCGCTTCTCCTTCGCGATCGGGGTCGGCTGCCAGATAGATTTTTTTCACTTTTTTGCTGGCATCCTTTAATTCTTTTAATACAGAACCCTTCCCACGGATTGTAATATACTTCGGACTGAAGTCGTTCTCTACTTCAACCCCAATTTGGCTCTTGGGCAAATCGCGAACATGACCCATTGAGGCTTTCACGATGTATTTGCTGCCTAAGTATTTGCCAATCGTTTTCGCCTTGGCAGGCGATTCCACGATGACGAGTGAATCCGCCACAGGTTCGTCCTCCTCTCAAACAATACGAAACTCTAAAACTGGTGTTCCTTGTATTCAGGTAAAATACTCATATAGTCATATATTCAAGCCACTCTCGGTTAGGAATGGACTATATTAGCTGGTATACTGAGCCGGGGAGTTGAACCGCCGTTTTTTTCATGATTAAAGATAACAGAACTGAATGTAAATGTCCAAAATCCCACCCGGTTTGTACGAGCAGATCATCAAAACTCGTGATGCCCTGCTCCAACATATGGTATATGCGGCGCTCCTCATCTGTCAACTTGTTTCCTGTTACCGCTTCCTTTTTCGTCTCCTCCGCGACAGGCAATAAGGCCTGATATTCCTCCCAAATATCCTTGGCTTCGGTGACGAGTTTGGCTCCCTGCTTCAAAAGCGACAGGGTTCCCTGACTCTTCGGCGACGTAATTGGCCCAGGGACTGCAAACAGGTCACGATTCGCATCCAGCGTCTCATCCGCCGTGATCAAGGACCCGCTGCGAGCGTCGGCCTCTACAACCACCGTACCATAAGAAATTCCCGCAATGATCCGATTGCGCTGCGGGAACATCCCAGGGTGACCAGGGGTACCGATCGGATATTCCGAGATGACCAGCCCTTGCTCGGCGATTCGTCGATACATGGAGGCATGCTCCGGTGGATAAGCTACGTCAATCGCCGTACCTAATACGGCGATGGTACTTCCTCCTGCCTGTAAAGCCGCTTCATGGCAAACCCCGTCAATCCCGCGGGCCATCCCGCTCACAATCGTTACTCCGAAGGAGCTAAGGTCAGCGGCTAAGGCGGCTCCTACCTTTCGACCATAGGCGGTTGGCGTCCGCGTACCTACCATCGCGATATTAAGACCGTTCAGCAACCTAGTATCACCCAGTGAATACAAAACCCATGGCGGCTGAGCGGTCTCCTTCATTAAAATAGGATACTCCAAATCCAGCCTTGTAATCACCTGTATCCCTTTACCTTCATACTGTTCCATTTGGGCCTCAATCCAGTCCCATGTGAACCGCTCCGACAGCCGAAGTGACAGCCCTGGGCCCAGTCCCCGCTTCCTCCAATCCGCTGCCGTAAACTCGATGGCATGCTCCCAGTCCTCATCATATGCAACGATTTGCTGCAGCGTTTTCCAGCCTACCCCGGGGAATTCATGTAATCCCGCGAGTACCCATTTCTTCTCCACAACGAATCCCTCCTTGAAAAATAAAAAAAGCAACCTCCTCGAGCCATGTATGGCTAAGAAGGTTGCTTACCTTTGGATATGATTATATCAAAAATAGCTTATCGTGTCGTGCACAATTCTAAAAGGCCGCGTTCTTCCAGAACACTGACCAGTGTTGCGCCCATCTCCGATGGGGTCGGCGCGACTTTAATGCCGCAGGACTCCAGCTTCGCGATTTTTTCCTTCGCCGTTCCTTTCCCGCCGGAAATAATCGCACCGGCATGACCCATCCGTTTCCCTGGAGGAGCCGTCACACCGCCGATAAAGCCGACGACAGGCTTCGTCATATTTTTTTGGATCCATTCGGCGGCTTCTTCTTCAGCGGTTCCGCCGATTTCCCCGATCATGATCACGGCATGCGTGTTGTCATCGTCATTAAACCGGCGCAAAATATCAATAAACTCCGAGCCCTTCACCGGATCGCCGCCGATACCAACCGCCGAAGATTGTCCGATGCCGCGAGTCGTCAATTGATGCACCGCTTCATACGTCAACGTGCCGCTGCGCGACACGACGCCGACATGACCAGGCAAATGGATATAGCCCGGCATAATGCCAATTTTGCATTCGCCTGGAGTAATGACGCCTGGGCAGTTTGGACCGATCAGCACGGTCTTTTTCCCTTCCATATAACGCTTCACCTTCACCATATCGAGGACCGGAATTCCCTCGGTGATGCAGATGACCAGATCCAATTCCGCTTCTACGGCTTCCAGGATCGAATCGGCTGCAAATGCCGGCGGTACGTAAATCACGCTGGCAGTAGCCCCCGTCGCTTCCTTCGCTTCGCGAACCGTGTTGAACACCGGCAGGCTGACGGTTTCGCCGTTCTCCAACGTAATATCTACCTTCGTGCCGCCTTTGCCTGGAGACGTTCCCCCGACCATTTGCGTGCCGTAGTCAAGCGCTCCTTTGGCGTGGAACAATGCGGTTTTCCCGGTAATTCCCTGGGTGATGACCTTCGTATTCTTATCGACCAAAATACTCATATTTCGAGCCTCCCCTTATGGATAGGTGATTGCAATGTGAGGTACCACTCTAAATTACGAAACGAGCGAAACGATCTTCTGAGCGCCATCTGCCATCGAGTCGGCCGAAACAATTGCCAGACCCGATTCAGCAAGAATCTGCTTGCCAAGATCAACGTTCGTACCCTCAAGGCGCACAACGAGCGGACGGTCCAAACCAACCTGCTTCGCGGCTTCCACGATCCCTGAAGCAATCACATCGCATTTCATGATGCCGCCAAAAATATTTACAAAAATCCCTTTCACCTTAGCGTCCGACAAAATAATTTTAAAGGCTTCCGTGACCTTCTCTGCCGTCGCACCTCCCCCAACATCGAGGAAGTTCGCCGGGTCTCCGCCATAATATTTAATGATGTCCATCGTCGCCATCGCCAGACCGGCCCCGTTCACCATGCAGCCGATGTTCCCATCAAGCGCAATGTAGCTGAGGTCGTACTTCGAAGCTTCAATCTCCTTCTCGTCCTCTTCTTCCAAGTCACGCAACGCCAAAATGTCCTTATGACGGAACAGCGCATTGGAATCGAAATTCAGCTTCGCATCCAGCGCCAGGACGTTGCCATCTCCAGTGACGACAAGCGGATTAATCTCCGCGATGGAGCAATCTTTGTCCACAAAAGCTTCATACAAAGCCATCATAAATTGCGTGGCTTTGCCTACTAGTTCATTTGGAATATTAATGGAGTAAGCCAATCTGCGGGCCTGGAACGACGTCAAGCCAATAGCCGGATCAATCACTTCTTTGAAAATTTTCTCCGGAGTTGCGGCTGCCACTTCTTCAATTTCCGTCCCGCCTTCCTCAGAGGCCATCATCGTCACGCGGCCTGTACCACGGTCCACGACAACGCCAACGTAATACTCCTTCTTGATATCGCAGCCTTGCTCGATTAAGAGGCGTTTAACCTCTTTCCCCTCTGGTCCCGTTTGATGGGTGACCAGTACCTTGCCGAGGAGTTCCTGAGCATAGGTTCTCACCTCATCCAAGCTTTTGGCCACTTTGACGCCGCCGGCTTTACCGCGGCCCCCGGCATGAATTTGCGCCTTGACCACGACAACCGAGGTCCCCAGCGCTTGAGCCGCTTCGACAGCTTCCTCGACCGTAAACGCCACGCGTCCTTCAGGAACGGCCACACCGTACTGCTTTAGGACTTCTTTTCCTTGATACTCATGGATATTCATGCGTAAAATCCTCCTATCAACAGGCGGTATTTTAGAGGGTCCAAAACCTGCGGCTTGTGGTCCCCCTTCTCGAAAATATCAGCTGAAACCCAGATTATTGTACCACTTTTTTGAAACGCTTTCCTCAAAAAGTTCATCATTTATACACAACTTTTTTATATCATTTTCATCTCAAGTTGAGATGAATAATTGACGCAGCAGGGGAGAATGGCCAAAGTGCAATGAATCGCTTTCAAAGTTTCAAGGAGTTGCAGGGACAGGAAAAACTCGCGCCAATTTGTTCAGCCCAAAATTGACACTGCGCCCCACGCATCTCATCATGAGATGGATTTCGACGAATTTCAGCAATTTATGAAAATATCTTAGGTTGTGAGAAAAATGCTTGCCAGCTTCCTCCCGAAATCACATTCTGATACCTCCCCTGCTTCGCCTTAGCAGCGTAGGTTGATAGTGTAAAATCTCTGTGGGTGTAGGAATTGGAAAAAGCGGATATAGAAAAAGAGCTTCTCCCTTGGTAAAGTGATGTTTGACGCACAACACACCAAGAAGGAGGAAGCTCCTGTGAGCCACTTTACCACAACAATGCCGACGATGAAAGAGATTGAGCAATGGATTTTCCGGAAAATGCAGGAGGAATTCGCTCGTGCGATGAAGCAGGTACTGGAGGCGCTGGATCAGCAGATCCTGGAGCAACGGGACCGAGAGCGTTATCGAGTAAAGGACGAGCGTGAAACAAGCGTCAACACAGTGTTCGGGAATGTGCGCTTTAAGCGG
>NZ_JADQ01000039.1:0-46285 GCF_000518465.1 Paenibacillus sp. J14
ATGGGTTAGCCCCAAGGCAACATAGGTACGTTTCAGCGAATTCCACGCCGCTCTAACTTCTTTGCGCAAAGGCAAATACAGTCGAAATGCCAAAGGNAATGACTGAACGGTAGAGGTAGGGACATCGATATGCTTATGGATGAANGCGGCGACATCGTGCTTGTTGGCTCGTTGTCCNTCTCCTCTTNTNTGNGANATCAATTGNATCTTNACTCGCTCCGGCTCGCCAGANTCNNTNACNGTGCATCCGGCGACAACCGGGGTGGCATAAGGCTGAGCCGCCGGATGATAGCGTAACGAATCATACGCATATTGATCACAGTTGACCTTCACGTCTCCAGAGAGCAGTTCCCGGGCATCGCATTCGCCAAGGGTATGACGGATTTTGTGCAGCATGAGCCAGGCGGTCTTGTAGGTCACTTTAATGACCTGACTCAACCGCAGCGCTGAGATGCCATCGGGGAGCAGGAACAACTCGAGGGCGCGAAACCACTTCACCAAAGGCAGATGGGTTCTTTCAAAAATCGTACCAACCAAAGGCGACGCTTGATAGCCGCATCGTCCACACTCGAACAAAGGAAGTCGCCGGGTGGACAGGCGGGTGCACTCCGTATAAACACAACGCGGGCAAACGAAGCCATTTGGCCACTTCATCGCGATGATGGCCTCAATGCAATCTGCCTCGCTTTGAAAGCGGCTGCTAACAGTTTGAAACAGCTCCGTATTCATACCAAGCTCCATGTCCGATCCCTCCAACTCAAATTCCGCATCCTAATAATACGTACAGATGTTCTCTTTTTCATTATACCAAACATATGTTCTGTTAACAAGAAAAAAATCCCAAAAAATAATTCCTATATAAAAATCTTCTCCCAGAGGAGCTTATATCACTTTTCGTCCCATGTAACTCCTAATTCTGAGCAAAAGGGATAGCCTTGTGCAGAGAAGCGGTAGAAAGCCCTTCTTTCCACGATCCTTCCGTTCTGAGTTAAAGGGATATTCACGTAAAGTGACACACGAGAGGATCCCTATCACGACCTTGTCACACTGAGTTAAAGGGATAATCATGGAAAGAGGTGGCACGAAGGGCTTCTATCTGGAACCCTAATTCTGAGTTAAAGGGATATTCACGTAAAGTGGGCGTAACGAGAGGATCCCTACCTTGATCTTGTTATTCTGAACCAAAGGGATAATCATACAAAAAAGCAGCAGGAAGGACTCCAACCTAGCCCCTGCATTTCTGAGTCAAAGGGATAATAGTGTAAAGAGGTGTAGCAAGAGGAGCTCCTCCTTTAAAGATTTAATTACGAAAGGTAGCAAGGTCCGCGAGGTCCACAATGGGACGCTGATTTTTTTTGCAAATTGAGTGGGGTTGGTCTTAGGTCTAGCAGTGATCCTGGTCTTGAGACTGTGGCGGAATTGGGATAGAGGGGTATAATGGCAGGGAAACCCAGTGAGATTCCTAGGAATGCGATGTTCACGAGATCTTGCATGAGTTGTAAAATGTGCCTAACTTGAATCTCTTTGCGACTTTGTTCGTATATATAACATGATTCTAGTCTTACATATTTATGGGATGGAACAATGTTGGGAGATTTGAGGAGGGAGTTTCTATGAAAAACGTGTTTACGATTTTTACAGCTCCGGTGGAAACGTTCAGGCGGGTGCGGGAGAGTAAGACCGCTTGGCTCTTTGCGCTTGCGGCAATGATCATTGTTTCCGTTGTTGTGATTTACATGCAGATGCCGGTGATCGAGAAGGAATTTCTACGGCAGATCCAAAGTCAATCAGTGGATGCCTCGATGCAATCGACGATGATGGCAACAGCGAAGACGTCTGCTTACGTAATGGGTGTGGTGATGCCGGTTATTACGATTTTTGTGACGGGCTTGTTGTTGTTGCTGCTGAATTTAGTCGTTCGCGGTGAAGGCAAATACATGCAGTTCGTTTCCATCGCTGCTTATGCCGCATTGCCAGGGTTGTTAGGCAGCTTGATCACGGGAATTATGATCATGACGATGGACGTGCAGTCTGTTACGGATGTTTCGCTGAGCTTGGGAGCTCTTGTCTCTGATAAGTCCAGTGCAATGTACCAGTTCTTATCCTTGATGAATCCATTTTCAATTTGGGGCCTCGTACTGTATATCATCGGCTCTTCCGTCATGATGAAACGGCCTTACAAATCGGTGGCTGTTTGGATTATTGCAGCATGGCTCGTGTTATCGCTGGGATCGCTGTTGCTGGTTTAAGTCCGGAATTATACATAACAGGATAGGTGATGGACTTGTTGAAGAAAAAGTGGTTTTGGGGCGCTGTCGTCGGGTTGGCGGTCATCGCGTTGGTCATTGCCAATATGATCGGGTTGAATCGGGCCGCTAAAGTGAAGGTCGCCGCCGTGGAGATGGGCAAAATCGTCGAGCAAATCTACACGAACGGCAAGCTGGAACCGGGACAGACGACCTCCGTGTATGCTCCGGCAAGCGGGTTGATCGAAGAGGTAAAGGTGAAATCGGGTGATACGGTTAAGAAAGGGCAGGTTCTCCTTACGCTGAGCATGGAGCAGGTACGGGAACAGCTGGAGAAGGAACGGATTAATCTGCAATTGACTGAAGCGGAACGACTGGCGGCCAAAAAACAGCATTTTGAGAGCTTTAAGCAAGCGCGTCTCGAAAACCCGGACCTCGAACCGGAGGAGTTGGACCTTACCACCTATGATTTGCGCATTCGTTCCAGTGAGCTGACGATTCAATCCCTGGAGAAGCAGCTTGCTAACCAGAAGGTGCTGGCCCCAGCCGACGGCGTTGTTACCAGCCTGACGGTAAACGCAGGTCAAATGCTGGCCGAAGGCAGCGAGATCGCAACAATTGCCGATGTGAGCAAGCTTAAAGTAAGTGCATACCTGAATGAGTTGGATGCAGGCAAAGCGGAGCAAGGGATGAAGGCGGTGGTTACGGGAGAGGCTTTTTCGAATAGTTATGAAGGCAGTATCTCGTATTTGGCGCCTACCGCCGGTTTAGCCGATCCAACCTCCAAGGATACGTCGGTGGAAATGGAGGTCAGCCTGAATCAAGTATCATCAGAGCTTCGCCCGGGGTATAACGTCACGGTAGAGATGGAGATTCCCGATAAGGAACGGCTTCTTGTGCCAATTGATGCGGTTCAATATGACGGTGAGCAGGCTTACGTCTTTAAGGTTCAGGACGGTGTTGCTGTTAAGGTGCCAGTGACAACCGGGAAAGAGGGCGAGGCTCAAATCGAACTGGTCTCCGGGGTGGCCGCAGGCGATTTGGTTGTAGTGGAAGGCGGCGACAAGCTGCAGGATGGCGCTAAGGTGAAGATGAAATGATTACGCTCAAAGGCATCACCAAAGTATACAAAAACGGCCCCCTTGAAGTACAAGCTTTGACCCCCATTGACCTGCACATCGAGAAAGGTGAGTTCGTAGCGATCATGGGCTCATCCGGCTCCGGTAAATCAACGCTGATGAACATTATCGGATGTCTGGACGTCCCGACCTCCGGCAGCTATGAGTTGGACGGAGCAG
The DNA here is from genome assembly GCF_000518465.1 of Paenibacillus sp. J14. NCBI lineage: Bacteria > Bacillati > Bacillota > Bacilli > Caryophanales > Paenibacillaceae > Paenibacillus > Paenibacillus sp. J14. The sequence continues at coordinate 3,545 of NZ_JADQ01000039.1, forward strand.
CGGTAGAGTCGTTGAATGAGGAGGAATTGGCACGCGTACGGAACCGGAAAATCGGGTTCGTGTTCCAAAGCTTTAATTTGCTGGGCAGGCAAACCGTACTGCAAAACGTCACGCTGCCGATGATGTACGCCGGCATCTCCCGGGAGGAGCGTAACGAAAGGGCCCTTGAGTTGCTTCGCAGGGTGGGACTGGCTGAACGGGTTAAGCATCGTCCAAACGAGCTTTCCGGTGGTCAGAAGCAACGGGTGGCGATTGCCCGGGCGTTGACCATGAATGCACCGATCCTGTTGGCCGACGAGCCTACCGGGAACCTAGATACGAAATCATCCTATGAGATTATGGATCTGTTCAAAGAAATTCACGCCGAAGGGACGACGATCGTGCTCGTTACCCACGAACCGGACATTGCCGAGCATGCCGAACGGATCATCACATTTGGGGATGGACGGATCCTAAGCGACAAGCGTAAAGGGAGTGTTGGGGGATGAGCATTTGGGAGAGCATCCTTGTTGCTCTGGACAATCTCCGAATGAACAAGCTGCGTTCCTTCCTGACGATGATTGGCATCGTTTTTGGCGTCGCTGCGGTGGTCACGGTAGTGTCTATTGGCCAGGCTGGACAAAGCTCGATTATGTCGGAGATGTCGAACTATGAGGATGGGTATTTTCTGATCTATCCGAACTATAGCAACGGGGAGCCCGAGGATAATGTCTATTTCCGGCAGCGTGAAATGGCAGAAATTCGTAAGCTTCCGGGCGTCCGTTATGTTTCGTCGTCGTCTTCCTACGGAATGACCGGTAAGCTGAAGAAGGAAGAGCTGCAATTTAGTATCACGGGCACGACTTCGGATTCGCCTAAAATGCAAAAGATCGATTTGGTGGCGGGCAGATTTTTTAATTCTCAAGAGGAACGAGCGCGTCAAAAAATCCTCGTAGTTGAGGCCAAGTATGCCAATAAAGCATTTGGTTCTCCACAAGGTGCTATCGGTCGGAAAATCCAACTATCTGGAGGGATGTTCCGAATTGTTGGCGTGTACAAGGTGCAGGAGAGTCTCATGAGCGGTTTTGGCGGAGAGCGTTACTCTGCTTACGCACCAATTACGACGATGCTGGATGTGGAAGGGTCAAGTGATCGTTTAAGTATGCTGGAGATTCTGCCCACATCGCCGGAAAGAATGGATGAAACGGTAGCGTCGGTCAAGGCTTGGCTGGCAGATCGGAAAAACGTGAGCAAGGATGCTTATGTCTCGGAATCGGCAAGGGATGCGGAGCAAATGATCAAAAGCACGTTCTCTATCCTGCAAACGATCATCGGTTCGATCGCTGGGATCTCCCTGCTAGTCGGGGGAATCGGTGTCATGAACATCATGTTGGTCTCGGTTACAGAACGGACCCGGGAAATCGGGATCCGCAAAGCGATTGGCGCCACGCCAGGGACGATCATGCTTCAATTTATGATTGAAGCGATAATCCTCTCGTTTATTGGGGGGACGATTGGCGCCCTCTTCGGGTTATTGGCGGCCTGGGTGTTCGCTTTGATCTCGGGGTGGCCGTTCGTCATTTCGATTTGGGCCATTTTATTGGCGTTTGGATTTTCGGCAGCGGTGGGTATTTTCTTCGGCTTGTACCCGGCAAACAAAGCCTCCAAGCTGCACCCCATCGAATCGCTGCGTTACGAATAATAAAACAACCCGGTTCTCCATTGGGTGGAGCCCGGGTTGTTTCTTTTTTGCTGCGGGTTACTATGATGATGTTGCAGGTCAGCGGGTTACGCCTTTGCTTCAGATGGCTGAACCGGGACGTAAATGTCGATCTGTTTGCCTTCCTTCGGCCAGCAGCGTTCATCATACCATTCAAAATCAGGCGCAGCCACTTGCTCGTAGCCGGACGTTGGGAACCAGTCCGTAAAGATTTCGTCCCATGTCTGTTGAATAGACGAGGAGAAATCGGCTTCCCCTGCAGGTGGAGTCGTGAAGATCGCATAGGTTTGTGCCGGGATCCGATACTCCGTGATTCCTTCCTGAACTTCGGCCGTTTCGTCGACTTCAAAGCCGATGATATACCGGAACGTGCCGTCTTCATCGATGGCGGTGCAGACGCCGAGTTCAACATTTGGATGGAGTTTGCCAGGTACGCGGGAGCCCCATTGTTCACGCATATATTTTTGCCAAAATGCTGGGATGTCCTTGTGATTTTGCCCATTTTCCGTGGTTGTTTGGATTGCGAACCCCAGAATGCGTTTAGCTGGAATCTGTTCAATACGGAATTGCATGACATAATCTCCCCAATCGTACGTAATTTGAGCAACGAAGTCTCGAAGCGGATTGGCCTTGGGTACCAGGTATGGCGGGCGACCGCGGCGACGGCATTCCGTCGGCAGGATGCCGTACATTTTTCGGAAGGCCCGGGTAAAGGCCTCATGAGAACCAAAGCCGCAGCGCAGGGCAATATCGACGACTTTCAGGTCGGTATGTGCCAGCAGTTCGGCTGCGTGGGACAACCTGCGCTTACGAATGTAGGTCGTCATCGTATCGCCGACAACATACTGAAATGTGCGATGGAAATGATATTCGGAATAATACATCGCCTTGGCCACCTCAGCCAATGTGAGCTCTTCGCCTAGCCGTTCTTCGATATAATCGATGCTTTTTTGAATGATGTTGATTTGATTCATAACTGCCTCCAGACCGGTCTATGGTTCAAGTATAGCGGACCGAAAAATTGGCTTCTTGATCATTCTTGCGGTTGGGAAGATAACGCAGCTTCAGTATAGCATGGAGGAAGGGAGAGCTGTGTTGCTTGTTTTCTGGGTGGACGGTGATTGGTCATTCCCGATGGGAAGACTCGCGCCTCCTCCCGTTCCCTGCTACAATGGGGGAAGCGGCCGTTATGGGCTTGGCTCAGGACAGGGCGCAATGATAGAAGTAAGGTTCGAAGTTTACGTTTTGTAGGAAGAAGGGCTGCCTGTTGATTTTCGGAATCGGACATGACATTGTCGAAATCCAGCGCATAGAGCGCTTGCTCAACAAGACGATCGGCGAACGGTTGCGCCGACGGATTTTAACTGCGGCGGAGCTTGCGCTGCCTGGGCAAGCTGCCCGACCGGCGGAGTTTTTGGCGGGGCGGTTTGCAGCAAAGGAAGCCGTCAGCAAGGCGTTTGGCTGTGGTATCGGTCAGGTGCTTAGCTTTACTGATATAGAGATTTTGCCCAATGCGCAAGGGAAACCGTGTGTGACGCTGACGCCGGGGGCCTGGGTGCGGCTCGGGCTGTCTGGAGTTGGTCAACCGGAGGGCAGCGGGTATACCATACATCTTAGTATTACGCATGAGCGGCAGCTGGCTTCGGCCTTTGCTGTGGTGGAACGCGTGCAATAGAAGGAGTGCAGGATGCGGGGAAATAGAGAAACACGGGTATTTTTCAGTACAGAACTGTTGAGTTGGTACGAGCGGTCGAAGCGGGACCTGCCTTGGCGCAGGCATCGTGATCCGTATTATATTTGGGTGTCGGAAATTATGCTGCAGCAGACGCGGGTGGATACGGTGATCCCGTATTTTCAGCGGTTTATTGAGCGTTTCCCGACGATTCGGGATTTAGCCGAGGCGCCGGAGGAAGAGGTGCTGAAATGCTGGGAAGGGCTTGGTTATTATTCGCGAGCCCGCAATCTGCAGGCGGCGGCCAAGCAGGTGATGGAACGGCACGGCGGGATCGTGCCGGATACCAAGGCGGAGGTCTCCGCCTTGAAGGGGGTTGGCCCGTATACGACCGGGGCGATCTTGAGCATTGCTTTTAACCGCCCGGAACCGGCGGTGGACGGCAACGTCATGCGGGTGCTGTCGCGCTACTTCTTGATCGAGGAAGACGTCGCGAAGGCCGGGACACGCACCCTTATGGAGGAGCTGGCCGCGGAGCTGATCCCGGAAGGGCGGGCCTCCGATTTTAATCAGGCTTTGATGGAACTGGGCGCGCTCGTCTGCACGCCCAAGTCACCGCAATGCCTGATCTGCCCGGTGATGGCTCGTTGCGCCGGACGGCTTGAAGGCGCAGAGGAGCGCCTGCCGGTCAAGAGCAAGGCGAAGCCGCCGCGGCCGGAGTATCGACTCGCCGCCCTCGTCGAGGGCAGCGGGGCGCTGTCCGGCCGCGTGCTCGTGCGCCGGCGGCCGGACACGGGGCTGCTCGCACGTATGTGGGAGCTGCCCCACATCCCCGCCGACGCCGTGCCGGGCGAAGGCGCCGGCCTCCCCGACGGCCCGGCGATGGACCGGCTGGCGGCGGCGCTGGCCGCCGCCGGGGTGCCCGCCCGGCCGGGCGGGGCGTTGCTGAACGCGGAGCACACGTTCAGCCATATCCATTGGCATCTCCGCGTGTTTCGTTTTGACGCGGAGATGCCAATGGAGGCAGCCGGCCGCGGGGCAGGGCCCGCGGCCGTGGCCGAGACCGCCGCGGCGTATGACGCGGCGGGCGGCGCCGGCTCGGCGGCCCAGCCGCAGGCCTTGGACGCCGGGGCCGCCGCCGATGACACCGCAGCCGAGTACCGGTGGATCACTCGGGAAGACATGGACAACCTGGCGTTCCCGAACGTGTTCCTGCGTATTCTGAACAGGTACTTTGGCGCTTAATGCGCTGAAGCGCACTGCGAGGAGAAGCACACTGGAAGGAAGCGAAGGAAGAAGAGGAAGCAAAGAAACAAAGAAGCATAGAAGCTGGCAAGCAACAGCACGCAATCAGGGATCAGGGCAGTAACCGCATACGAGCAGGAATCAGAGGGGCAACAGCCATACGTTCAGTGGAGATTGGTTTAGTCCTGAATCAAAGGGATAATGCACATTCTCGTTAGCAAAATAGCGGTAAATCATACCGCTATTTTTGCATGGAATCCCCATTTAGCACCCATTAGCGGTAAAAAGGGGCGTTAATTTCGGTATTTTCGCCTGTTGTGGCAGTAACCGGGCTAAATAAGGGCATAAATTACCGTTAATTACGGTGCATCCGCTCTGCATGAGGGAAATAACGGTACTTTTTACCGCTATCAGCCGTTCCCCGCCACAGACCGCCGCACCCCGCGAACATCAAAAAAGGAAGGCGCATCTCATGCGCCTTCCTTTTTTTGCAATTACATCATACGGTTCTCCACAGATTTCATATGGTTCTGGGTGTCGGGTTCGCGGTGTTCCTCGTCCGAGACTTTGCCGAGGTCGGGGGTGGCCCCGCCGCCGGTGACGCTGTGGGCGAAGTTCGTGAATTGCTGCTTATGCGCGTCCTCCGCGTGTTTAGCGGCGAGAAGCTCCTCCGGGTCATTCGACAATTTACGCTTTTGCTCTGCCATAGATGTATCCTCCTTCGTTTGTCGTGAACGCAGCGTTATTTTTTCGCAGCCTCATACCGACGGTTCACTTCGTCCCAATTGATAACGTTCCAGAACGCCGCGATGTAATCCGGTCGTTTGTTTTGATATTTCAAATAATACGCGTGCTCCCATACGTCCAGGCCAAGAATCGGCGTTAAGCCTTCGAAGAGCGGGCTGTCTTGGTTGGGCGTACTGGTGACGGCAAGCTTGCCATCCTTGCCAACGACCAGCCATGCCCAGCCGCTGCCGAAACGGGTGGTCGCCGCCTTGGTGAAGTCCTCTTTGAATTTATCGAAGCCGCCGAGATCGCTGTCAATCGCGGCAGCGACTGCACCGGTTGGCGCACCGCCCCCGCCAGGGCCGATGACCTTCCAGAACAAGCTGTGGTTGGCATGACCGCCGCCGTTGTTGCGCACCGCCGTACGGATACTTTCGGGAACGGCATCCAGGTTGGAGATCAGCTCCTCCACGCTTTTGCTCTGCAGTTCCGGCGCGCTTTCCAACGCGGCGTTCAAGTTGGTGACATACGTGTTATGGTGCCGATCATGGTGGATGATCATCGTTTGTTCATCGATATAAGGTTCCAGTGCATTTGCCGGGTAAGGCAAAGCAGGCAATTCATGTGCCATGGTTGTTCTTACCTCCCGTTAATAATTAAATCCCGCTTCGTCATCCGAGTGTTAAGGAAGGCATCGCCTCCTCGCCGTTAACACTCGCATAACAATCCTATTATTGGCAGCGCATAAAAATATATGCATAAAATCGAGTCAAGACAGGGGCGTTTGTAAAAGTTCATAATTGTAACCGCTTAATTTAAAGCGCTTTCAGAAGAAAATTGATGTATTCTGGAGATATCTATGGTTTAATGGACAAGGAAGCTGTTTTTTTCTCGTTTTTGTCTGGAATCAAATATTCGGTTGATGTAAATCAGGGGGGTTATGTTTTACATCGGCCTATCTTGCGTGAAGAAAAGGGAGATCTTAGCATGCTTATTCGTTCCTTTCAGTTGAGTGATGTAAATCAAGTGATGGAGCTATTGCAGTTGGCCTTATCGGAGGATTGCTACGAAGACACCAAGTGCGCGTTTGCCAGACAACTTTCTTGGGATTCTGAGCTGATTATGGTTGCAGAAGTCGAGGAAGAGATCAAAGGGGTATTGATCGGGACGATCGATCAGAACACGGGATGTATCTACCGCATGGCCGTACATCCTGATTACCGCCGGCGCGGCGTTGGACGCAGCCTTGTAACCGCAATGGAACAACGGTTCCAGCAGCGGAATGTCCGTCGGATTATGGTCGCAGGAGATGAACATAATAAAGCGATCATGCCGCTCTACGAGGCGATGGGCTATGGGGCAGGCAAGTTTTTGGAAGCCTTCCAGAAGCTTGGCATCGCAGCCCGGACGCTGACGGGATCCAATTGATGAAACTTCCCATGACAGAAATGGGAAATGTTGAAGCATATCTTCCATCCGTTGCAAATGGGTGAAGGATATGCTTTTCTATTTATATAGTTTGTTTCATTTTGATGAGGTGCACAATGGAACCGATGATGGATTCGGAACACAAGGCAGCGTTAGCCCCTGAACGCTCTGCTAATGAACCGCAAGCGGACGCTCCGCAATCGCGATGGGCCGCAGAACTGTGGGAGATGCTGAAGACGATCGTGATTGCCTTTGTCATTATGCTGCTGTTAAACGTATTTGTTTTTAACTTATCCATGGTGAAGGGACAATCGATGCAGCCTACCCTGGAAGAGCAGGAGCGGCTGTTCGTGGATAAATTGGTGTATCGGTTTCAACATCCGAAGCGCGGCGAGGTCGTCGTGCTGAAGGATCCGAGTGTGGATGCGGACCGGAAGCCGTTTCTGGTGAAGCGAATCGTGGCGGTTCCGGGGGATACGGTTGAGGTGCGAGACGGCCGACTGCTCCTTAACGGGCAGCCGCTGGACGAGCCGTACACCGACTCGGTTATCGAGGACGGCGACATGCCGGAGCTGAAACTGGAGGACGGACAATATTTCGTGATGGGGGATAACCGTCACGCGGGACGAAGCAAGGACAGCCGTTATTTTGGCAGCGTGAAAGAGAAGTGGATCGTTGGCCGCGCTGAGTTCGTTTTTTGGCCGATTCCAAAGATCCGTAGTTTATAAGCCGTTAGTTTGGGAGGAAGAACTGTGAAGGAAGTGACGATTTATACGGACGGGGCGTGCTCCGGGAATCCGGGTCCAGGGGGCTGGGGCGCGGTGCTGATGTTTAATGGGCATCGGAAGGACTTGTCCGGCGGCGAAAAAATGACCACCAACAACCGCATGGAAATCCAGGCGGTCATTTCCGCGCTCAGTCAATTAAAGGAGCCTTGTCAGGTGAAGGTCTACAGCGACTCCGCTTATGTGGTGAACTGCTTTCAGCAGAACTGGATTCGCGGCTGGCTAAAGAACGGTTGGAAGAACAGCAAGAACCAGCCTGTCGAGAACCGCGATCTTTGGGAGGAGCTGTGGCGGCTTATGGGCATTCACAAGGTGGAATACATCAAAGTTAAGGGACACAGCGACAACGAGCTGAACAATTATTGCGACCAGTTAGCAAGGGAAGCGATTAAACGCTTATCTTCTTAAAAATACAACAGACAGCCTTTACGGCAACATGAACAGGAAGGAGGGGGACATATGTCTATGGCGGAAACCGGCACAACGCGTTTACCGGAAGGAGGCAACCGCTGGGCGCAGCTGAAGCGGGAGATACAGGAGGCCGCAACGGAGCTGGGGATCGACGATATCGGCTTTGCCAGCGCGGATCCGTTCTTGTCGCTGAAGGCAATTTTGCAGGACCGGCGGGATAAAGGCTATGAATCTGGCTTTGAGGAGCCGGATCTGGACAAGCGGGTGTATCCGGAATTATCGCTTACGGAGCCGGCTTCATTAATATCCATCGCGGTCGCCTATCCGTCGAAGATGGAGAATCCCCCGAAGTCAGCGCCCGGCGAACGGCGAGGCATTCTGGCCCGCTCCGCCTGGGGGCGGGACTACCATCAGGTGCTTCGCGAGGCGATGGCGAAGCTGGAAGCCTTCATCCGCGAGCGCGTCCCCGAAGCGCGGATCGAGAGCATGGTCGACACCGGCGCCCTGGTGGACCGGGCGGTGGCGGATCGTGCAGGGATCGGCTTTAAGGGGAAAAACTGCGCGATCATCTCCCCCAAGTGGGGCTCGTGGATTTACCTCGGTGAGCTGATCACCAATATTCCGTTTCCTCCCGACACCCCGGTGGAGGAGGATTGCGGTGAGTGCACCAAATGCATCGACGCGTGCCCGACGGGAGCGTTAGTGGGTCCCGGGGAGTTAAACGCACAGCGGTGCATTTCTTTTTTGACGCAAACGAAAGGCTTTCTGGACGAGGAATTTATGGTGAAGATGGGCAACCGCCTTTATGGTTGTGATACTTGCCAGATTGTCTGCCCGAAAAATAAAGGCAAGTCCTGGAATCATCGGCCGGAGTTGGCCCCTGATCCCGAAACGGTTAAGCCGCTGTTACTCCCCTTGCTGGACTTAAGTAACCGTGAGTTTAAAGAACGTTTTGGTGACAGCGCTGCAGCTTGGAGGGGCAAAAAACCGATCCAACGCAACGCGGTCATCGCGCTGGGCAACTTCAAAGATTCGGCGTCCGTGCCGAAATTAATAGATATACTGCTTCATGACCCGCGGCCAGAGCTAAGAGGAACTGCAGCTTGGGCGCTGAGCCGAATCGGCGGCAAGGAGGCCGAGGAAGCGATCGACCGGGCGCTTGACGCCGAGCAGGAGGAAGAAGTGCGGGTTCGGCTTCAGACAGCCAAGCAGAAGCTGCAGGCTTCCAACGGGGACTGATATCCAGCAAGGGGGATAACATAAAATATGCGTTTCATCAGTATCGAGGATATCGAACCGGGGCAATATTTAGGTAAAACGGTGTATTCCGCCAACGGGACCGTGTTATTGTCGGCAGGGGTTCAGCTTACGGTTTTTATGATTAACACGCTTAAGCGGATCGGTGTGACCATGTTATACATTAAAGATCCGGACTTCGATGATATCGAAATCGAAGATGTGCTCAGCGAGGCGACCAAGCAGGCGATGTTCCGGGAAATGTCCGAGACGCTGCAGGCGATTCGTTCCGGTAAGGATTGGAGCACACGCAAAATCAACGCCAGCGTGGATTCCCTGTTAACCGACGTGTTGAATAACAAAGAGGTTCTGTTACAGCTCACCGACATTCGGACAGCGGACAATGCCGCATATATCCATGCGGTGAACGTCAGCTTGATCTCCTCGATGATTGGACTGAACTTGGGGCTCGGGTACTCCCAGCTCAAGGATTTGGCGATTGGCGCGCTGCTGCACGATATCGGCAAATCGGTGCCGCTGCCGGAAGGCGCCAACGCCAAGGACCCGAAGCATCATCACACCTGGAGAGGCTATGAACTGCTTCGCCACAAACGCGAATTTAATCTGTTGATTGCCCATACGGCACTGCAACATCATGAACGGCTGGACGGCAAAGGAATCCCGCGGGGGATATCCGGGGATGAAATTCATCTGTTTCCACGCATCGTCGCTGTTGCGAACATGTACGATAATTTGGTCAGCGGTGCAAGCAAGGACGGGCGGGTCTTGCTGCCGCATGAGGCTTGCGAGCATTTGATGGCCTGCTCGGAACAGGAGTTGGATCACGAGGTGCTGGTGGAGTTTATGCGCATTATCTCCGTGTACCCGAACGGGACATCGGTTCGTCTTGGGACGAAGGAGACCGGCGTGGTGGTCCGACAGCACCGGGGATTACCAGGCCGACCGGTGATTCGGATCGTACGCGGAACCGGCGATGAGCTGGACGTGAATGAGATTGACCTCGCCACAGAGACAACGTTGTTTATTGAGGCAGTTTTGGCGTGAATCCTTGAATCACGTGAGGCTGGATGCTATGATATTTGGAGTGTGCAAGCCTTACAAGCTAAGGTAACACGATTATTATTCAGGGGTGGCTGAAACATGGATATCGTTATTCCAATTATTACTTTAATCGTCGGTCTGGTTGGCGGTTTTGTGATCGGGGTCTTTTATCTCCGCAGACAGTTAACGAAAATGCAAAACGACCCGCAAATGCTGCAAAAAATGGCGAAGCAAATGGGGTATAACCTGAACAGCAAGCAAATGCAGCGCGCGCAGCAGATGATGAAAAATCAAGGTGGCCCATTGCCGGGGGCGGGACGGCCGACGAAGAAGAGAAAATAAAGTAACGTTTCGCCATACTCTATGAAAGGAGGGGCGCTGAAGATGTCCGGATTGAAAGATTACGTTAATACACGGGTAGGCGATCATCGGGAGCAAATCGAATATCATGTTCGGGAAATCTTGAAGCTGATCGGGGAAGACGTGGAACGCGAAGGGCTGATCGAAACACCGGCCCGGGTGACGCGGATGTATGAAGAGATTTTTGCCGGGTATGAAGTCGATCCTCGGGATGTGCTGGGAGTTACCTTCGAAGAAAACCATGAAGAGCTTGTCATTGTAAAGGACATCGTCTATTACAGTCAATGCGAGCATCATATGGCGCCTTTCTTCGGCAAAGCCCATATTGGATATATTCCAAGCGGTCGAATCGCCGGGCTCAGCAAGCTGGCCCGTTTGGTAGAAGCAGTAACCCGACGCCTGCAGGTGCAGGAGCGGATTACTTCGCAAATTGCTGACATCATGGAAGAAGTGCTGCAACCCAAAGGCGTCATGGTTGTTGTGGAGGGCGAGCACCTGTGCATGTGCTCCCGCGGCGTCAAGAAGCCCGGCAGCAAAACCGTGACCTCGGCCGTACGCGGAAGCTTCCGTAAGGATGCGGCTTCCCGGGCGGAGTTCCTTTCGCTCATAAAGGAATAGTCTTTATTAAAGACCTTTGGTTTCGAGGATAAGCCTCGGGAACCAGAGGTCTTTTAGCGTCAAATGGCAGCCGATTAAAACGGCTGCCATTTTAGTTTTTTCGCGGCTTCGTAGCGGTTAGTAACGGCGGGCCAATAGACGACGTTCCACCAATCTTTGATGTAGTTGGCGCGTGCGTTTTGATGCTTCAGGTAATAGGCATGCTCCCAAACGTCCAGCGGAAGCAGTGGAACGACGTCCCATTGCGACAGGTTCTGATGCTTCTCTGCTGTGAGAATTTCCAGCCGGTGAGCGCGCGGGCTCCACACCAGGATGGCCCAGCCGCCGCCTTCGACTTTGGCTGCGGCTTCAGAGAACTGCTTGTGGAACGCGTCGTAGCTGCCAAAATCGCGTTTGATCTGCTCCAGCAGCTCGCCTTGCGGTTTGCCGCCGCCCTTCGGATGCATAATGTCCCAGAAAATCGTATGCAGATAATGCCCTGCGCCGTTAAAGGCGAGCTCCCGCTCCCAATGCTTCACTAAATCAAAATTACCGGATTTCCGTGCGTCCTGCAGCTTAAGCTCCGCTTTGTTCAAATCGTCCACATACGTCTTATGATGCTTGTCGTGATGAATGCGCATCGTCTGTTCGTCGATATATGGCTCCAACGCATTGTACGGATAAGGCAGCGGAGGGAGGGTATGTCCGCCGATCGGGACGGGCCGTTCTGGTATGCGCGCCGTGGGCGTTTCCGTGTTGTCATCAGCGGTTGGTTCTTGGCGAAGGCTGAGTTCATCCTGTTCCTGTTCTTCCTGGTTATGTTCTTGCCCAGCCTCCACTTCAAGGCTGGCTTCGGAGATGTTGGCTGTTTCTATTCCGTCTGGCTCTTCGGGAGGGTTTACCACCTCAGAGGGTTCGGATCTGTTCAACTCATCGGTGATGGCAGGGAGCACGTCGTCCGTCAGTTCCGGATGCTCAGAGGTGGGGGTGGCCGCTAGCTCCTGCGACTCTTCTTCACGATAGAATGGCTGCGCTCCAGCCGCGTGATACGGATCGGGATACGGCGGCGCTGCGGCCATGCTGCCAGCGATTTCTCCCGGCCGATTTAGCCGTTCAAGCACCTCAAGGAAGTACGCGGATTCCCGGATGATGTGCAGCAGCACCACGGGCGCCAGCGGTACCGATTTCACGGCTGCGCTGTGCTTCAGCATGTATTCCAGGTGGCGGATAAATTCCTGCGACTGTTGACACGAGGCTCGCAGAAGCCGTTCCGTCTGGCGGATAACCTCTGGACTCGTAGCGGCATGGGGCGTAGCCAAGGCGTATTGCAGCAGCCTGTCAGCGGCGGCCTCCGTCCCTTCAAAAATCGGCTTCCATTCCTCCAGCAGCTTCACATAATCGGCTTCCAGGCTGGGCACGATCGCCTGAATCACTTCTGTATGCTCTGCTTCTTGCTGCTTCCAGAAACGGATTTCCTCTAATATGCGTACAGGCAAAAAAGGCCCGTATACGAACAACATTCGGCCTACCTCCTCGGGGATAAGAAGTACATTACTACTAACTTATTGGTGAGGAGGGTTGGATTATGCTATTCGGATGCGGACCCGGTTTGAATATTCGTTTTTTGCGTTGCGAGCTTGATCTGGCCCAGGAACAGCGACACCTTGCGCAGATACTCCTTAGGATGCTCGCGGAAAATCAACTCATGATGCGCGCCGTCTACAATCCATACGCCGGAAGTGGGGTTCGTTTGGTTCTCCGCCAGTTTCTCGGCGATCGGGTAAGGCGCTTTCTCATCCTCTGTACCGTGGATGAACAGGATCGGAAAAGGATAATCCTCCGATTTGACCTGGCTATATGGAATTTGCCGCAGGCTGGTACCGTTGAGCACTGGAAGCAGCATGCCGATGATCTCCAGCGACGGATGGCGCGGCAGATCGATATGCTGGCGGATGTTGTGGTACATCGTATCCGGCTCCAACAGGAACGTACTGTCGAGAATCATGCCGTCGATATCCGGATTTTTGAGACCAGCTTGCAGCGCGGTGCCGGCTCCCATGGAGAAACCCCAGACGATGATCTCTTGGCTGCCCAATTGCTTGGCAACCTGAATCGCTCCGAGCAGCTGTTGGGCTTCCTTTTTGCCGCCGGTGGCGACCTCCTTGCTGTTTTGTGCGGCAAAGCCGTAATCAAACATCAGGACATTAAAATTCAGACGATGGGCAAAATTGGCCAGATCATACATCGGAATCCAATACTCTTCTCGGTTGGCCCCATACCCATGGCTGAATACGATCGTCTTGTCGGAATCTTCTGCTGGAATATACCATCCTTGCATCATTCGGCTCCCGTCAGCCGCAGGGAAGGTGATGTTCTGGTAATCCAAGTTAATAGACAGCTTCGGATTGGAATAAAGCGGCGCTACTTTGGGGTTAGAGAGCACCCAGGCGATATAGCCGTGCAGCGAGATGAAGCAGAAGAAGAAGAAGAACAGCACGGATAGTAAGAGGGCAATAATAATGTTTTTGATGCTAATTCGCCGAGCAGTCGCCGTGGGAACATCGCCGGAAACGTACGCCGAAGGAGGCAAGGGAAGATCATTTCGACCGGTGTGGCTCATACGCTTCCCCTCCCATTACTAGATTATATGATTAAATTTTGGACTGTTTACCATATAAGAAAACGCTTTTAATGTTGGGAATCGAAGAAAATGTCGAAATAACACGATTCTCCTGGATTTAATCGTAAGTCGATCCCCAGTGAATGTCAATGGAAGGTGTTTCATTGACGGAAATTCGCTTCTTTCATATAATTTATGTAACCGAGTTTCATATAGTGAAACCTAAGGAGGATGCCGGATGGAAGACCGGAAGCTGACGGTGCGCGCAGTTGAGCGGGCTTTGGATATTTTGGGATGCTTCACAAAAGCAAGCGATTTGGGGCTGACGGAGATCGCCGCCGAAATCGGCCTTCATAAAAGCACGGTTCATCGCTTGTTGACCACGCTGGAGGATCGGGGCTATGTGATCCGCGATCCTGCTACGGAGAAGTATCGACTCGGCCTGAAGATCTGGGAGCTGTCGACCCATATGTCCCACAGCGACGATCCCGCGGTGCTGCTGCTGCCGCAGATGGAGCGGCTGCGCGACCGCCTTGGCGAGACGGTCAGCCTCTATTTACGCGACGGCATCGAGCGGATACGGATTCAGGCGGTGCAGAGCAACCAGGCCATCCGCCGGGTGGCGCCGGTCGGGGCGCGGCTGCCGCTGTATGTGGGCGCGTCCAGCAAGGTGCTTGTCGCCTACTCGGGCGACGAAGTGCTCCAAGCGGTGCTGGACAGCCCGGACTGGCCGCCGACGATCGATAAGGCGGCCTATGTGGCGCAGCTGGAGGATATCCGCAGGATCGGATATGCCACCAGCTACGAGGAGCGGGAGCCGGGGGCGTCGGCGGTGTCCGCGCCGATTTTTGACCGGACAGGGAAGCTTGCCGCCGCCCTGTCCGTGTCGGGGCCGGTCAGCCGCTTGACGCTGCAGCGGCTGGAGGAGTACGGGCCGATCCTGATGGAGGCGGCCCGGGAGATGGGCATGCTGATGTAGGCGCGCCTGGCGGCAGCCACGGATCAGCATGCAGTGCACGGCAAAAACGCCTGCGCAGGGAGGGACCCTTGCGCAGGCGTTTTTATTATGGCCTTATTGGTGAGCTCACTAGACGCCGTGGCAGTCAGCAAGCATCACGCGCCTTATTTGATTCCCAGAAGCCAAGCGGCGATATCGTCGATGATCTCCTTGGAGACGTTGGACGGCTGGGCGTATTCGGCGCCGATCGAAAGACCATCCACCTTAGCCAGCAGGTGGTTGACCTGCGGGTAAGACTTAAACGTGACGTCGTTGCGGTTTTGCAGGGCGGTTTTCCAGCCTTCAAATTGCTTCATCGTCACTTGCCAATCGTTCTCGCCTTGCAGGATCAGCATCGGAACGGATTGCTGTTTGGCGAGCTCGGTCGGCACGTAATTCTTCTGCTCGAACCACCAGTAAGCCGGTTGGGCCGGGAATTGCTCCGGCATATGATCTACCGTATACTGCGGGTCGTTAACCATCGCAGCGATGGACGTATACACCGCAGCTTGCTGCTCATACGGTGCTGAGTCCAACCCCAGCTGCTTGACGCGGCTGACGAGCCCGGCTTGCTGCTCCGCCAACAGATCGGCGAACTTGCCGCTTGGCCCGGACAGCAGAATCGTCCCGGCGATGTCGCCGCTGGTATCGCCTGCGATGATCAGCGGCATCGCATAACCGCCTTGGCTGTGGCCCGCAACGAAGATGCGCGAGGCATCGATTTCCGGTGTCTGTTTCAATAACGCCACCGCTTTCAGGGCATCGTCAACCGTCTCTTTTTTCAGCGTAAACTTTGGATCGGCGGCGACTTTGAAGGTATGCTCATAGGTCACTTTGTCGTACCGCAGGACGGCGATGCCTTGCGCAGCCAGGCCCACCGCCAGGTCACGGAATGGCTTGCCGCCGCCAATCGTCTCATCCCGGTCGTTAGTTCCGGAGCCGTGCACCAGCACGACAGCAGGGAACGGACCTTTGCCCGCAGGCAGCGTTAGGGTGCCCGGTAAGGCCATGGCGCCTTCCCCAACGGTGACTTCCCGCTCGGTATAAGCGGAGGGGTCTTCGTAGGCCGGCTTCTGGTAGGCCGATTCGGCTGCAGCGGCGATATACATATCGTCGATTTCACCAGCGGCATTCAGCCGCAGCGTTAAGTTCACAGGAACGGCACTTGTCTGAAATACGTACGTCACGTTGCGGTGGATGGAATTGATCGATACGTTCTTGGTTGGTGTGCCAACCGCTTTACCGAACAGGGTTTCATAATTGGCCCAGAGCTGATTCAGCAGGGGAGCCGGAAGGTAAGCCGAAGCAGAGGCGCTTACATATTTCGCCGCTTCGGTACCGTTCCCGGCAAGCAACGCGTTCAGGAACAAGTCGGCGGTGTCCGTCACTCCCGCATCGGCGGTTTCATTTTTCCCAAACACCCCGGTCAGCCATTTGGCATCCACCAGCGCTCGGCCTTGTGTGATGCGTACAGGCGCTTCCAAAACAACACGTTTGCCATCCACCAACGCTTCTGACGAACCAAGGGTCAGCTCCAGCTTATGGCCGTCCTTGGTGATAATAATGCTGTGGTTGTCCGGCACCCAATCCACTTGCGCGCCAAACCCCTCGGCTGCCTCCCGTACAGGGATGAGTGCGGTGGCGCTTTGCTGAGAAGCCATTGCGGATGCCGGCGGAAGTGCCAGACTTAAGGTGAGTGCAGCAGTGGTGGCATGCTTGAACAGTTGGGATCGCTTCGTCATTTCAGATTCCTCCTTAATATTCAAATAAGTATCCTTTATTTCGCCAGCCAGGCAGACCAGATGATAACGACCAGAATGCCCAGCAGGGTAAGCCACGATATCGGATTTGCGAAGTTCATTGTCCAGCCGATTCCCGTTCTTTTCTCCACAAATAGAGTGGGGTCCTGCGGATTAAAATAAATGGCTCCGAGCTTCCAGTAACGGTCATCCTGAACCGGAGCGGTACCTGCATGGCCGAGGATACGCCCGCGCCCAATCCGGCTGCCGCCTTGACCCGTCGTAAAGCTCAGTACTATGGCAAACAACACAATCAATACGGGGACAGCCAGGCTCACCAGCATGATGACGCCGATATCCATGGGACGAATCATGTTGACTTGAATGAACGAAAACATCAGGATCAACGCCAAGGACGAGGTCACCGTAAAGACGGACCATCTCCGGCGGAACGCGGCATTTTGACGGAGCGAGCGCTCTGGATCGGAGGCTTGGAGCTGTTGCTTGCTGTGATGGATCGACCAATTCACAAACCAGAACAGCAACGTTAAGATGACCTGCATCACGTTAGGAAACAGTACGACGCGGTAGGATTTGGCGGCACTGCTGACCACTTGACCCGAAAAATCAAACTTCATCGCCACCGTATCAGGGATAGACGCGTATTGGCTTAGGGTCAGAGCTGCGCTTACGACAATGATGACAGCGTGGATCAGGAACCACTTGCCCGATAACGTCAGCCTTTGGCGGCGAAACCCGGTGTCCACCGCAATCACGGCAGGAGAGGACGGAGCCGCGGGCAGGGACGGGCGGAGTTTCTTCATCCGGAAGTAAAACGTTAGATAAAGTCCCGTGGAGATCGCGAGGACAGCCCCGAGATAAATAGCAAACAGGGTGCCCTGCTCATTGCCATCCTTGTTCCACAGGCTGACGAAGCAGGCAATCAGCAGGAGCGAGTAGATAGTTGTGCTGATGGAGGCGTACAGCCTGCGCAGCCGCCGCACCGGTTCGCTCCAGTATTGCTCCTCGCTCACGGATACGCCAAAGCTGACCGTCTCCCGAGTCAAATAAGGCATCAAGGCTAAGGACACCAGCAAGGGCAAAAATATCAACAATAAGAGAAACGTAGATAGCAGGTGCATATCGTTCTACTCCTTTCGAGAAATCTCTTGATGGATTTCCTCTACGATCCGAAGCAATTCTTCCTTCTCCATCCCGCGGCAGATCGCTTCGGCCACGATGGGACGCAGCTCGCGCCGCTGTTTCTCGCGAAATTCCGGCGTAATCGGCGGCATGGCCACCGGATCGACGACAACGCCCTTTTGGCGGTGGACTTGGATATAACCTTCCTGCTTCAGAATCGTGTAGGCTTTGTTGACCGTGTGCAGGTTAACGCCGATATCGGAAGCCAAGCTGCGTACGGACGGCAACGGTTCGCCCAGTTGAAGCCGTCCGCTGGCAATTCCTTCGATAATCTGATTGACCAGTTGTGTGTAAATCGGGACGTCCGATTGTAAATCCAACTGAATGATCACGGACAGGCATCTCCTTTTTGTTCTAACTGTTATACATTAAATATAACAGATAGTTTATATGGTGTAAAGTAGGAGGAGAACATGAATTGACGGGGATATGAAATCATGATTAGATTATCCTTACCATGAATGGGGGAGTTAGAGGTGGCGGATTATTTACTTACTCAATTAACGGGCTTCTCTCCTGAAGCTCTCGATCCGATCCGCGATTTGGAGCGGATATGCCGTGAGACAGATGGAACTGATCTCCGCATTGGCTTAGACAATTTGACAGCAGATAGCAGCGACCAAGTCTATCTTTATCAGACCGAGGGGCGCTTGATCGGATACTTCAGCTGGTATTCCGTAGATGGGATCGAGGCGAACATCAGCGCGATGGTGCATCCGCAGCGGCGTCGCCAAGGGATATTTCGAGCTTTGCTGGAGGCGGCGGCAAAGGATATGCGCAAGCAGGGGATTCAATCCTGTCGATTTAAAGTTCCGGCGGATTCGGATGCCGGTCAACATACCATGGAGCATCTGGGCACCAAGTTCGACAAATCGCAGTACGCCATGGAGTTTCAAGCATTACATCATGAGGAGCTCAGAAACCCGAACCTCGTGATCCGCCCGGAAACGCTGGAGGATTTCGGTTTTATGGTACGCTGCTCCACCCAAGCTTTTGGCGATTCGGAGGAGTGGACGCTACGCTATTTCGGGAATACCCGGGAGCCTCATCGGCATGCGTACATTGGCTTTGATGGGGCGGAGCGGGTCGGTATGATCCGGGTGAAGCTTCTGGGGAGCGATACGGCGGTGATCCATGATTTTTGCGTGTCGCCGGACATCCAAGGGCGCGGGTATGGACGGGACATACTGATGCAAACCGTGCGACTGCTGCTTTCGGAAGGACGAACGCGGATTCGCTTAAGCGTCATTACGGAAAATCGCAGTGCGCTAGAGCTCTACCGCAGAATAGGCTTTGGGATCGTGTCGAAATCGGATTACTACATTTGTAATTTAGAGGCATGGCGATAAGAAAAAAAGAGTTCCCTTCACGGCAAATGAAGGGAACTCTTTTTCATGTTGATTTACGCGTTTGCTGCGATCATCTGACGCAACACGGTTTGCAGGATACCGCCGTTGTGATAGTAATCTACATCGACCATGCTGTCGAGGCGGGCAATCACGTTGAACTGGAACGTGCTGCCATCCTGACGGGTTGCCGTTACCGTTAATTCTTGGCCCGGTTTCACGTCATTGCTCAGGCCTTCGATATCAAACGTTTCGGTGCCGTCGATGCCAAGCGTTTTCCAGCTTAAGCCTTCCTTAAATTGCAGCGGCAGAACGCCCATGCCTACCAGGTTACTGCGGTGGATCCGTTCGAAGCTCTCCGCGATAACCGCTTTAACGCCCAGCAGGTACGTGCCTTTCGCTGCCCAGTCACGGGAGCTTCCGGTACCGTATTCTTTGCCGGCAATGACGACGAGGTTTTGGCCTTCGGCTTGATATTTCATCGAAGCGTCGTAGATCGACATCACTTCGTCCGTTGGCAAGTATTTCGTTACGCCGCCTTCTGTCCCCGGTGCCACCTGGTTGCGGATGCGGATGTTCGCGAACGTACCGCGCATCATTACCTCATGGTTACCGCGGCGGGACCCGTAGGAGTTGAAGTCCTTGCGTTCAACGCCATGCTCGGTCAAATATTTGCCGGCCGGGCTGCTTGGTGAAATGTTACCTGCTGGCGAGATATGGTCGGTCGTTACCGAATCGCCGAGCAGAGCCAGCACGCGTGCGCCGCGAATGTCCGCGATGTCGGACAAGCCTTCGCCAATCTTCTCGAAGAACGGTGGATTTTGGATATACGTCGATTTCTCATCCCACTCATACAGCTCGCCTTGCGGAACCGGAATGGAATTCCAACGTTCATTCTGCGTGAAGACATTCTCGTATTTGCTGCGGAACATCTCCGGACTCATCGATTGACCGATCGCTTCCTTAATTTCTTGGGAAGTAGGCCAGATGTCCTTCAGGTAAACCGGTTGATTGTCGCGGTCGTAGCCGATCGGATCGTTCTGCAGGTCGATATTTACCGTACCTGCGAGCGCATAAGCAACGACCAGCGGCGGAGAAGCCAGATAGTTCGCTTTCACTTGCGCATGGACGCGACCTTCAAAGTTCCGGTTGCCCGAGAGCACTGCCGCTACCGTCAGATCGTTATCGGCAATCGCTGCGCTGACTTCGTCCGGCAACGGACCGGAGTTCCCGATACAGGTTGCGCATCCGTAACCGGCAACGTGGAAGCCAAGCGCTTCGAGCGGCTCGATTAAGCCGGCTTTTTGCAGATACTCCGTTACCACGAGGGAGCCCGGAGTCAAGCTGCTCTTCACATAACCCGGCTTGGTCAGACCGCGTTCAACGGCTTTCTTCGCCAGCAGGCCAGCGCCGACCATAACGCTTGGGTTGGAGGTATTCGTACAGCTCGTAATCGCCGCAATCACGACAGCACCGGTCTTCAGTTCGCTCGTCGAACCGTCCGGATGCTTCACCGGTACGCTCTGTTCGATCTTCTCTTCAGTCAGGCCGTAACCGCCTTTCTCAACCGGCGTGCGGATGATGGAGTTGAAGCTCTCTTTCATCGCTGTCAGTTCGATGCGGTCCTGCGGACGCTTCGGTCCAGCCAAGCTTGGGACAACGGAGCCAAGATCCAGCTCGATCAGATCGGTAAATACCGGATCCGGGGTATCGTCCGTGCGGAACATGCCTTGGGCTTTGTAATAAGCTTCAACCAGCGCAATTTGCTCTTCGGAGCGGCCGGTGCTGCGCAGATAAGCGAGCGTTTCCTTGTCTACCGGGAAGTAACCAATCGTTGCACCGTATTCCGGGGCCATGTTTGCCACGGTTGCGCGATCGGCAAGGCTGATGTTGGTCAGGCCTGGACCGTAGAATTCCACGAATTTGCCGACAACGCCTTTCTTCCGCAGCATTTGCGTAACGGTCAGCGCCAAGTCGGTTGCCGTAGCGCCCTCAGCCAGACTTCCCGTGAGTTTAAACCCGATAACTTCTGGAGCGACAAAATAGAGCGGTTGCCCCAGCATACCCGCTTCGGCCTCGATCCCGCCAACGCCCCAGCCAACGACGCCAAGACCGTTGATCATCGTCGTATGGGAGTCGGTACCTACGAGGGAATCCGGGTAAACGAACGTTTCGCCGTTTACGTTCTTCGTAGCGGCTACAGATGCCAGATACTCCAGATTGACTTGGTGAACGATCCCGGTAGCCGGAGGTACGGCGCGGAAGTTATTGAAAGCGGTTTGCGCCCAGCGCAGGAAGCGATAACGCTCTTCATTGCGCTCGAACTCAACCTTCATGTTGTACTCGAGCGCATCTGGGGAACCAAACGCGTCGACCATGACAGAGTGGTCGATAACGAGGTCAACCGGCACAAGCGGATTGATCTGTTTTGGATCTCCGCCGGCTTTCTTCACGGTGTCGCGCATCGCAGCGAGGTCAACGACAACCGGTACACCGGTGAAATCTTGCAACACAATACGAGCGGGGATAAAAGGAATCTCTTTATTCTCATCGCGGCCCTCGCTCCAACCGGCGATTTGCTTCACGTGTTCTTGAGTGATCGCTCTTCCGTCATATTGGCGGACAGCGGCTTCAAGCAATACTTTAATGGAGAACGGAAGTCTGGAAATCTTGCCCAGACCTTGTTGTTCAAGAGCCTGCAGGTCATAGTAACGGTAGCTCTTGCCGCCGACCTCCAACGTACGGGCAGCGGAGAAAAAATCGTTCGCTGACATGAATGAACCTCCTTGATTCATAGTTTCACTAGATGAAACATTATTTCAAAAATTCCTGACTTAAGTATACCTTTCCTGCCGTGGGGAGTAAAGTACTTTTTGAGCCTGATTCTGGCTCGTTTGGGCTTTACCGGTGCGGTTGAATAGGCTTTCAAGCCTAGGGCGGCGAGGTGCAGAACATACTCCCTCCCAGGCATTCATATAATGGCTAATAGTGAAAAGGAGGCGTGGACGTATGGCGGAGGAATGGAAGAAGACGTTATCGGTTTATGTAAACGAACAGAACCAGGACGAAGTGGACTATCGCACGCCTAGCGGGGGCACGGTCGTAACCGATGTGGATTATCTCATGCGGCGGGGAGAGCGGAAACGCAGACTGGAGAGCTGGTATCGTCTTCGGGGCGCCTCGCCGCTGCGCTGCGAGACCCGAGCCAAGCTGGTGCGTGAGATCGAGAAGCGTGAGGGCGAGATTGAGGTCGATCTGCAGTTGTCCCGCAAAATCTACTATGAAAAAGGCGGAGCCCGCCATCAGGAGGAGCGAATCGAAAAGCAGCGGCTCACCTTGGCGCGCGACGGTTCCGGCTGGATCGTGAGCAAGGTGGAACAGCCGGTGCCTGAGCGGCATCCGGTGATGGTGCTCCCTGATCATAATGAAGCAGAAGCGGCGGGGCGGAAGGGAGCTGTGCCGCGGCCTTTTTTGAACCATGAAGTTCTCGGGTTAGGAGGCTCACGCAGCATCGCATACCGTCGTGAGGAAGCCGTGTTATACGCGGATCGGTGGTGGGACAGCTTTAATCCTGATTTCGCCGCGTTTGAGGTGGATTGCACGAACTATATCTCCCAGTGCCTCTTTGCAGGCGGAGCCCCAATAAACTATACTGGAAAAAGAGAATCGGGCTGGTGGTACAAAGGTTATGTCGGCGGACGGGAGCTGTGGAGCTACAGCTGGTCAGTGGCCAATGCGTTAGCGCGCTATCTCGGCCAGAGCCGAACCGGACTTCGCGCCGAACTGCTCGAGCGTCCGGAGCAACTCCAGCTGGGCGATGTAATCGCCTATGATTGGGACGGCAACGGCATGTTTCAACACAATACGATCGTGACCGCGTTCGACGCTGGCGGCATGCCGCTGGTTAACGCCCATACGACACCAAGCAAGCACCGTTATTGGGATTACCGGGATTCCTATGCCTGGACCGAAAAGACGGTGTATCGTTTTTATCATATCGCGGACCGTTTCTAGAGATGAATTCAGTGAAGGTTCATGGAATTACCTAATATGAAGGAAAGAGGTTGCTCATGGGACAGGACAGAATAACCGTAGGCCTCATCTACGGGGGTAAATCAGGAGAGCATGAGGTTTCGCTGCAGACGGCCTTCGCCGTATCTAAGGCGTTTAATTTTGACAAGTACGAGTTGCTTCCTTTTTATATTGATAAGCAGGGCAAATGGAAGGTAGGCGAGAAGCTGAACGCGCCGTTTGCTGCACTGGAAGAGCTGAAGCTGGAAGAGAGCAAAGGCGATACGGCTGCTGCGATGGGGCTGTTGTTCAGCAAGCTTTCAACGGGCCAATCGGAAATTGACGTCGTGTTCCCGCTGCTGCACGGCACCAACGGTGAAGACGGCACGATCCAAGGGCTGTTCGAAATGGCAGATCTGCCTTACGTTGGAGCGGGCGTGCTGGCTTCCGCGGCCGGGATGGATAAGGTCATCATGAAGAAGTTGTTCGCCGAGGCTGGACTTGAGCAATGTGCGTACTGCTATTTCACTGCATCTGAATGGGAGCGATCAAGCCATACGCTGATCCAGAGCATCGAGGAAAAGCTGGGTTATCCGTGCTTTGTCAAACCAGCCAATCTTGGCTCCAGCGTAGGGATCTCCAAAGCGCGCAACCGTGAAGAGCTGCTGTCCTCCGTGGCGCTGGCCTTCCGTTATGATCTGAAAGTGATCGTTGAGGAGTTTGTCGATGCTCGCGAAGTGGAGGTTGGGGTGCTTGGCAACGATGAGCCGCTGGCCTCTGTACCCGGAGAAATCGTCTCTTCCAGCGAATATTACGATTATCAAGCCAAATATTTGGATGGAAAATCGCAAATGCTGATTCCTGCGCCGATCGATACCGAGTTGGCTGATCGCATCCGGGAACTGGCGGTTAAGGCGTTTAGAGCGATTGCCGGCAGCGGGCTGTGCCGGGCTGATTTTTTTGTGCGGAAGTCAGATCACAAAATTTGGATTAACGAAGTGAACACCATGCCGGGCTTCACGCCGTTTAGCATGTATCCGCTCCTGTGGCGCGAAACCGGAGTAGCTTATGAGGTGTTGCTGGATCGCTTGATCGAGCTGGCGCTGGAGCGCTACGAAGCCCGGCAGGCGCTGGAATTCGAAAGCGGCATTTAGTCTGCGGCGGCGATAGCCGCCCGGACAGCCGGCTGAAGAAAGGAAGAGATAACAGTGGGATTTCAAACGGAATTTAACTCAGTTTGTAAATTCAAGAAAGAGCAGGAGCTGTACGAGCTGTTAGAATACGGCAAGGGTAAAATGCTCAAAGAAGGGCTGCGCGTGTTCCCGACAGGTCAGAAAGTCATCGCGTATTCGCCGGATAACAAGGCGGTGGCGATCGTGAAGATTACCGCTTGTGTTGCTGAGATTAACTTCAATGGAGAGGAAGTTACTTCGGTTGAGCTGGAGTTGATCCGTCCGCTGACGGAGGAGGAGTCTGCCGTGCAGACCGCTCTGGCGCACGAAATGTTCTTCGGAGATCCGGACCGGAAATGATCGTGCGCTTCGGTTATGTGGCGATGTCCACCGTAATCGCCAACGCGTCGCCTTCCAAGACGATGACGTTAAAGACGTTTAACGGAATTGCGGATCGTGAGGCAGCGATCCGTAGACTGGAGACGATTGCGGAGGAGAACCTGCATAACACACTGCGCCTGCTTCGGCATAACGTCGGCAACGATATTCAGGTGTACCGCTTCTCTTCGAAGCTGATTCCTCTGGCGACGCATGAGTCGCTGTCTGACTGGAATCCTTACGAAGCGCTGCGCGAGCCATTTGCCGCCGTGGGGAAATATGTCAAGGAGCACGGCCTTCGGGTGTCTTTTCACCCGGACCATTTTACGGTACTGAGTACACCGCGGCCTGAGGTGCTGAAATCCTCGATCCGCGATCTGCATCATCATGTTGCGATGTTTGATGCGATGGGCCTGGATGCCCGGGCGAAGAACAATATCCATGTTGGCGGCGCCTACGGGGACAAGCTGTCTGCAGGAGCCCGGTTCCGCGAGAATGTCACGGGACTTCCGGAACGCATCAAGCAGCGGTTGACGTTCGAAAACGATGACAAGACGTTTAATGCTCGCGAGACGCTAGAGCTATGCGAAGCGCTGGGGATTCCGATGGTTCTGGATATTCACCACCATTGGGTGAACAATGAAGGCGAAAGCCCGGCGGAGCTGTGGCCGCGAATTCTGGCGACATGGCAAACGCCGTATGCGCAGGCCGATTCGCCGGCAGACGATCCGCTGCCGCCGAAGATCCATGCGTCCAGTCCGAAGAGCGCCAGCGATCCGCGTGGGCACGCCGATCACGTCATCGTTCTGCCGCTGCTTGAGTTTCTGCGCAGCATCGCTCCGATCACCGATCGGGTGGACGTGATGCTGGAGGCGAAGCTTAAGGACGGGGCGCTATTTGCGTTAATGGAGGATTTGGCGCGATACCGGGAGGAAGGCGTGGAGATTTTGGATGGAGCAAGCGTGCGCATCCAGCCGTAATTTTCGTGGACAAGCCCGCTGAACGCTGGTTCTCTTGAAAAATGAAGGGAAATACGGTAAGTTGTACAAAATGAAGGTGTATTTAATATAGAGGAGGATTTTCATGGGTGATTTGTTAGCGGGGAAAAATGTGATCGTGATGGGGGTTGCTAACGAGCGCAGTATCGCATGGGCAATTGCGCAAAGCTTGGCAGAGCAAGGTGCCCGTCTGGCATTTACATATGAAAGTGAACGCGTAGAAGGCCGGGTCCGCAAACTGGCCGAAACGATTCCAGGTTCGTTGATTCTGCCGTGCAACGTGACGGTAGATGAGGAGATCGACCGACTGGCTGACACACTGAAATCTGAATTTGGCGTTCTGCATGGTCTGGTGCACAGTATTGCGTTTGCCAAAGGTGAGGATCTGGCGGGTGAGTTTATGGACACGTCCCGTGAAGGTTTTGCATTGGCTAACGACATCAGCGTCTATTCCCTGGTGGCCGTATCGAAGCGCTTGTCGCCGCTCATGACGGAAGGCGGAAGCATTATGACGATGACGTATATGGGATCGGAGCGCGTAATGCGCAACTATAACGTAATGGGCGTGGCAAAAGCCGGACTGGAAGCATCGGTACGTTACTTGGCTAACGACCTTGGGCCGAAGAACATCCGCGTTAATGCGATTTCGGCTGGACCGATCCGTACATTGGCTGCGAAGGGGATCAGCGATTTCAACTCCATCCTCAAGCAAGTTGAGGAGAAAGCTCCGTTGCGCAAAACGACGGACACCGCTGAAGTTGGCGACACGGCGATGTTCCTGATCAGCCATCTGTCCCGCGGAATTACCGGAGAGGTCATTTTTGTAGACGGCGGGTATAATATCGTAGGTGCATAACGTAAAGACCGCTTGCGGTTAGTCAGCAAAAAGTTCGTTTCCGGCGGGGTACATTCTCTGCGATTGGACACGGACTTTTTGCATATAAAGTAAAGCGGCTTTCGTTTGATTTCCATGGCGGGCAGGCGAAAGGACGCAACTTTGCATATTTCAAGACGTATAGTTTTTAGGGAGTAAATTATCAGTATAAGATGAAAGTAGAGTGAATCGATTGGAATCGAATCCGAAAGTTCCATATGTGGTAGGCAGCAAGAGTCCGACGGCCGTAGCGATCAACTGCGCTGCGAAAGCGGGAGAATGGATTAAGAGCCGGCTGGGGGACTACCGTGATCTGAGTACGAAGCAATCGCCGCAGGATTTGGTAACGGATGTGGATAAGGGTGCGGAAGCGATGATTCGCAAGCTGATCTTGACGCATTTTCCAGATCATGAGATCCTTGGCGAAGAAGGTGTAGCCCCAGGAGCGGCGGCATCTGCTGCAGCGCTGAAGCAGGGGAGCGAGTCGGAGTATTTGTGGATCGTCGACCCGGTGGACGGAACGACCAATTTCGTGCACGGATTTCCGTTTTTCTGCGTATCGATAGCGCTGGCATATAAAGGGGATGTCATAATCGGCGTGATATATGACCCAATTCGCGACGAGATGTTTGTGGCAGAGAAAGGCAAAGGCGCCTACATCCACGGGCAGAAGTCGAAGGTGTCCAACGATGCAACATTGTCCGGCAGCGTGATTGCGGTAGGGTTTAACCCAGACCGGGATTTTGCTTTGCCGGTAAATATGCGCGGTTTGAACGCGTTGTCTGGACAAGTGCGCAGCCTGCGCGCTGCCGGTTCAGCTGCATTGCATTTGGCGTATGTTGCTGCGGGACGGCTTAGCGGTTATTATGAGGTTGGATTGAACGCTTGGGACGTTGCGGCGGGTGCACTGATCGTAAAGGAATCCGGAGGAATAGTGACGGATACCGCGGGCAACCCTTATCACATCGGCGTACGTCATTTGGTTGCCAGCAATGGCAAAATTCATGACGAACTGCTTGGAGTTATCCGGGCTGCCGACGCGACGGGCCTGTAAAAGAAATAAAATTTTGATTTAGATTTGGCGACAGCAAATGCTTAATCCATATTTACCGGAAGGAGTGTCCAGGATGAGCGATAGCAAGGATTTGGAACGCGAGCTCAGCGAGATGCTGACGGAAGGGGAATACGGCAATGAGAAAGAACGCCGTGAGGAGGAACGCAGAAGATTGTCACCGAAGTACGAAATCCGAATTCAGACCACGTTGGATCCGATTGTGGAGGAGACGCTGAATTACCGGAAGATGGCCAAGGAAGTCGATGGCCGTTATGATGAGTATTTAAAAAGGACCGGGCGCGCGGAGAATAAGCCGGAATAGCACAGAGTGCGCAGCATTCGCCGGTGTAAGATGCAACAACGAGACCTGAGGCCAACAGCGAAAAACCTCAGGTTTTTCGCGCTATTATACTTATTTTTATCCAAGGAGTTGAATAGCTTGAAGCATCCTCGTATGAACAAGGTTTCCGCCGTTGCGGGAGCGCTCGCCCTCATTCTTATCTTGGTCAGCGGCATCGCTGCAAAACCAACCCAAGCTGCGCCAGCGGTCGATGACTACCTGATCGTTGCGCTGGGCGATTCCATTACAGCCGGGTACGAGCCGGGCATGACTGAGCAGAGCGTCCCTTACGGCTTCGTGGAACGTCTTAAAGAACAGGGGCTGTTCCATGCACGGACGTCTGCCGTGAATTACGGTATTCTGGGTCTGACCAGCGAAGGTTTGAAAAATTACGTGACCGCCATCCAGAAGGGGGTACCGGTGGCTGGCGCAGACATTCAAGCGAACTTGCCGGATCCTCGCATTGCTTCCTTTGCGTCGGGGGTTGCTCAAGCAAAGGCTGATCTGCAGAAAGCTGATTTGATCACGATTACGATCGGCGGGAATGACCTGCTGAAACTGCTTCCGGATATGAAAAACATCTCGCTGGATCAACTCCGCGCCCAAGGCGATGAGGTGTTGACGCATTATGGCGACAACCTGCGCGAGATCGTCCGCATCTTGCAGGAGTTGAATCCTTCGGCGCAAATCGTGATTGCGGACCAATACCAGCCGGTGCCGAAGCTGGCCGGCACAGCGATCTACGATGAGCTGCAGCAGCTCGCCGGTAAGTTTACCGGGATCGTGGATGGCATTGTTGCCGATCACGCTGGGGATGCGAAGCCGGTCAAAGCAGCCCATGTGGCAGCCGCTTTTATCGGGCGGGAAATTTCGCTGACGCATATTTTCTCCGACACGGATATCCATCCGAACCAAGCGGGATATGAGGAAATCGCCAAGATTTTTGCTGAATCGGTTTGGGGAAGCTATCGGACGACGACCGCCAAGACAGGTGGAGCTCCGATATCCGTTGTGGTGAAGGGCCAAGAGTTGAACACGCCGTATCCGCCAATCTTGAAGAACGGGCAGACGTTCGTGGCTATCAAGGACATCACCGATGCAATTGGAGCGCAAAGCAAATGGGATTCACGCACCTCCACCGCCACGATTACTTATGGCAGCCGGACGGTTGTAATCCCGATTGGCGCGAAGCAAATCAAAGTAGATGGAACGCCGGCGACGACGGCAACCCCAGCATTCCTGCAAAAGGTCGGCAAAGAGAACAAAACCTATGTTCCGCTGGCTTTGCTCGTGCAGGGACTTGGGCTTGATGTGCAATACAGCAGCAAAATGAAGACGGTATTTATCAACGAACTTTAATTTTTATCGAGTTGGCCAACAAATCAGCCGGAGCGTGGAGAACGCTCCGGTTTTTTTGCGTTGCGGGTGCCGCGAGCTCGGCGGGATATATATGGCGGCCGGTTCTTCTCGACATTATCCCGATGAGTCAGGGGGGAGTAGAAGAAGAGGGACGAGTGAAAAAAGCGGCGACTGAATAAAAGCGGCAACTGAATAAAAGGGAAGATAAAGCCATAAGAGAGGCCTGAATGAACGGGATAATGGTGCAGAAGATCAGCAGGACCTGACACAAAGGGATACAGATGTAAAGAGACTGTCCTGAAGGAAAGGGATACAGATCTAAAGGGGCAGGTCCTGATGGAAAGGGATAAAGGTGTAAAAGGGTGGAGTCTGAATGAAGGGGATAATCATGTAAAAAGGGTACTGAGCTAAAGGGATAATCGTAGAATAGAGGGGGGAGAGATGTTCCAAGGGATACGGCGGGTTGGGCGGCTGGATGCCAAATCCGTACGATCGCACATAAGCTCCTTAGTCTTGGACATTTGGCCGCAACGGGCGTTCCGCTAAGCTAAGTGGGAGAGGTTTATCTTATGGATACACATAGAAGGAGATGCGGAACATGCCGAAAATCGCGGACAAATATTTACAGGTCGACCCTTGGAAGGTCGTGGAGGTAGGTTTTGATCCGGGGCGTAACCGGGTCAGCGAGTCGATTTTTTCACTGGGGAATGAATATATGGGGGTCCGAGGCTACCCGGAGGAAGGGTATAGCGGTGATACGTTGCTGGGCAGCTATTTCAATGGATTGTTTGAGGAGAGCCCGGTGACAGCTCATTACAAGGGAATTATCAAATCGTTGCGCTTTATGGTAAACGCAGTGGATTGGTTGCATACGCGGATTACGTTGGACGGAGAAACGCTGGATCTAGCGGAGAGCCGGTTCAGC
Source organism: Paenibacillus sp. J14 (assembly GCF_000518465.1). NCBI lineage: Bacteria > Bacillati > Bacillota > Bacilli > Caryophanales > Paenibacillaceae > Paenibacillus > Paenibacillus sp. J14. The sequence goes on from NZ_JADQ01000039.1 coordinate 33,782, forward strand.
GGCTTTCGGCGGGAGTTGGATTTCCGCACGGGCATCTATACTCGGGAGTTCGTGTGGCATACTGCCAGCGGGAAAGATGTTCAGCTCACATTTGAACGCCTCGTCAGCATGAAGGTGTCTCATCTCGGGGCACAGCGAATCACATTGACGCCGCTCAACTTCTCTGGTTCAATCCAGGTGCGAACCGGCCTGAACCTCAAGGTGATCCATGAGGATCAGCAACGGTGTTACTGGAAGGAACTGAAGCAAGATGAAGCCAAGGCGAGCGATGGAACCCCGATCGCAGCAATTCTAGGGGAGACAGTGAACACGGGGAACCGGTTGTTTTCCGGGTTTCATGTCGTTGCACCGGACGCGGTTACGGACGAGTTGGTGCAGGAAGACAGCTACATCGGCCGGGTTCTGACTTTGACGCTGGAGCAAGGCAAGCGCAGCACGCTGGATAAACTGGTGGTGAACGTGGCTGATAAAGATCGCTCCACCCAGGATAATGACCTTTGGCTGCGAGGGATCGAGCTGACAGCGCAACTCACACAGGCTGGATTTGATGCGGCGGCGGCCGACCAGCGGGCATACTGGGATCAGGTATGGGTGGAATCGGATATTGTCATCGAAGGTGATCCGGAGAATCAGCAGGGAATTCGCTTTTGCATTTTTCAGCTGTATCAGACTTACCATGGGGATAACCCCGGCTTTAACATCGGGGCGAAGGGGCTGACCGGCGAGGCGTATCGCGGGCTGGCTTTCTGGGATACGGAGTCGTATTGCTTGCCGTTTTATATTTTCAACAATCCGAAGGCAGCGCGGAGCTTGCTTGAGTTCCGTTACCGGACGCTCCCTGAGGCGCTGAAGCGGGCCAAGGAGTTGGACTGTGAAGGAGCGTTTTATCCGATTGCGACCATCGACGGAACGGAAAGCTGCGATCTGTGGCAACACTCGAATCTGCAGCTGCATGTCGGCACGGCGGTTGCGTACGGGTTGCGCCATTATGTGAAGATTACGGGCGATAAGTCGTTTTTGTATGAAAAAGGTGCGGAAATGCTGATTCAGATCAGCCGTTTTTATGCGTCACGCGGTCAGTGGGGGCAGCAGTCGGGCAAATACGGCTATTTCGGCGTCATGGGCCCGGATGAGTTCCAGCTGATGGTAAACAACAACTGTTATATCAACCTGATGGCCAAGAAGCTGTTCGAGTACACGCTGGAGGTGCTGGAAGCGATGCGGAATAAGGCTTCCGCTGCTTATGACGAGCTGGCAGCCCGGCTTGGCCTGACGGAGGAAGAACAGCAGGATTGGCAGAACAAAGCGCAGCATATGAAAATTCCGCGGGATGAACGGACGGGAATTTTTGAAGAGCATGATGGCTTTTTTGACCTGCCGCATCTGGACATCCATTCGATCCCGGTCACGGAGTTCCCGCTGTATTCGCATTGGTCGTATGATCGACTCTACCGTTATGACATGATTAAGCAGCCGGATGTGTTGATGTTCATGTTCCTGTACAGCAGCGAATATTCGCTCGAGGAGAAGCGCGCCAACTACGATTATTACGAGCCGCGCTGTATCCACGAATCGTCGTTGTCGCCGTCGATCCACTCGATTTTGGCGGCGGAAATCGGACGTTCGGATGAGGCGTATAGGTTCTTCGAATTTGCGACCCGGTTAGATCTGGACAACTACAACCGCAATACGCGGGAAGGTCTGCATACCACGTCGATCGCTGCCGCTTGGATGAACATCGTGTACGGTTTCGGCGGGATGCGGTCTGATGGGGAGCTGCTTGCGTTGAATCCAAGCATCCCTGAACGCTGGGAGAGCTATCGATTTATGGTGACGTATCGCGGCACGAAGCTGCAAGTTGAAGTGGACCAGAACCAGGTCAGTATCCGTGCGATGTCCGGCGGCGTGGCGGAAGTTCAGGTGTACGGCAACCTGGTGAGCATCGATGAAGCCGGGATTCAGTTGCCGCTGCGAAAGGCGGTCGTTCAATGAGCTGGATCATTCGTGAAAGCGGGTTTGACCCGGAACGAATCGCACATCACGGCAACAAGTTTATGATTGGGAACGGGGTTCTCGGATACCGGGGGACATTGGAGGAGTTTGGCAAAAAAGAGCTGACTGCAACGATCGTCGCTGGACTGTACGACCAAGTGGGGGGCAAGTGGCGTGAGCCGGTGAATGCTCCTAACGGGCTGGATACGAAAGTTTATTGGAACGGCACGAGGCTAAGCGTGTTCGAGGCCGGAAATGTGGCTGCAGGAGACAAAGCGGTGAACAGCGTAAATGTAGGCAGAGAGCTTGATCACAGCCGAGTAGAGCTTGTGAGCCATGAGCAGTCGCTGGACCTGCGTCAGGCGGTGCACCGCCGACGGTCGGTGTTCCGCACCGCGGATGGTGGGGAGGTCGCGATCACTGCGGAGCGGTTCTGCAGTGCGGCGCGCACAGAACTGATCGTATGCCGGTTCACCGTAGAGAGTAGCCGTGATGGCGAACTGACGATTGTCACCGGCATTAACGGTGACGTATGGGACATTAATGGTCCGCATCTTGTGCGGATGGAGAGCGATGTGGACGGGGCAGAGGGCGGTGCGGCTTGGGAAGTCGTATCGCTTAGCGCTTCGACGCAGGAGCTTGGCTTGCCGATCACCGTAGCGGAAGCGGCAGAGGTGGCGAGCGGCGGGGAGCATGAAGTTTTACGGAAGGATCTATCTATCCGCCGCCGGTTTCATGTGCATTGCCGGGCTGGGGAGCCGGTCGTGCTTGAGAAAACTGTCGCCGTGGCGGCCGGCCTGGAAGGGGAAACGGCTGACGAGGTTCGAGCGGCTGCGATCCAGTGGGCCCGGGAAGCGGGGCAGCTTGGATATGATCAGCTGCTGAGCGAGCACGCTGAATATTGGGAGCGCAAGTGGAGCGCCTCCGACATCCTCGTTGAAGGCGATGAGGAAGCCCAGCTGGCCTTGCGCTATAGCATGTATCAGCTGCATATCATCGCACCAGATCGCTCGGAGAAAGTGTCTATTCCGGCCCGGGGGTTGTCCGGCCAGGTGTACAAGGGTGCGGTGTTCTGGGATACGGAGATGTTTATGCTGCCGTTCTTCCTGTATACCCAGCCCGAGGTGGCGCGGAATCTGATGATGTATCGGGTGCATACACTGGCCGGGGCGAAGCGCAAAGCAGCCGAGTACGGCTATGAAGGTGCCTTTTATGCCTGGGAGAGCCAAGAAACAGGGGACGACGCCTGCACCTTGTTTAACGTCAATGACGTGTTCACCGGCCGTCCGATGCGAACCTATTTCCGTGATAAGCAGGTGCATATCAGCGCAGACGTAGCATACGGAATCTGGCAGGTTTACGCGTTTACCGGTGATGACCGTCTGCTGTTAGATGGCGGCGCAGAGGTTGCGTGGGAGTGTGCGAAGTTCTTTTATTCGTATGGATATTTCAATCCTCGGAAGCAGCGCTACGAAATTCTCGACGTGACGGGGCCGGACGAATATCATGAGCGGGTGAATAACAACGCGTTCACGAACCGGATGGTGAAGGAGTGCCTGCGTATCGCTTTGGATGCGATGGAGATTTTGAAGCGGGGTAACGTTGAGCGTTATGAGCAGCTGCTGGCAGACAGCCCTATACAGCCGGAGCATATCCGCGACATGTATGAACGGTTGTACGTTCCCGAGCCGGATACTCAAAGCCGCTTGATTGAGCAGTTTGATCGCTATTATACGCTGGAGGATGTTACGCTCGCACAGCTGAAGTCGCGCATGCTGCATCCCCACGAATATCTCGGCGGAGGGAACGGACTTGCGACGACAACGCAAATTCTTAAGCAAGCCGATGTCGTGCTGATGCTGCATCTATTTAAGGACGATTACAATTCAGCCGTTAAACAAGCGAACTGGGCTTACTACGAGCCCCGCACCGAGCATGGATCGAGCCTCAGCGCCTGCATTTATGCGCTGGTCGCGGCGGATACGGGATCACCGGATTGGGGTTACCCTTACTTTATGCGGACGGCGACGATTGACTTAACCGGTGATTCTAAGCAATACGTCGGTGACTTATACATTGGCGGGACGCATCCCGCGGCGAATGGCGGGGCATGGATGGCGGCAGTGTTGGGATTTGCCGGCTTGCGGTATGACGGAGACAAGGCGGTGCTTCGACCGGCGTTGCCATCGGCCTGGCAGGCAATCGAATTCCCGGTGCGCTTAGGCGGCGGTTCTTATCGAATCCGGGTCAGCCGGGAAGGGGTGACCATCACGGCACCTCGCGATAATCCGGCTGCACTGCGGTTTATCGTGGGAGACCGAGAGCTGACGGTGGCGCCGGGCCACGAAGTTCACATCGCGTAGAAAAAGAGCCATTTGGAAGCTAGCATAAGAGATTAAAGGAGAACTCATCATGTTAGAAACGATGAACGGTGCGATCTTCGACCTCGACGGCGTGATCGTGGATACGGCCAAATACCACTATCTCGCCTGGCGGGCGTTGGCGCATCGGTTAGGCTTCGAGTTTACCGAAGCCGACAATGAGCGGCTGAAGGGCGTCAGCCGCATGGAATCGCTGCGCATTCTGCTCGAGGTGGGCGGCGTGGAAGCCACGGAGGAAGAACGCGAGAAGATGGCAGCCGAGAAGAATCGCGAATATGTTGAGTATATTTCGAAGCTGGAGCCTTCGGAAATTTTGCCGGGGGCGAAGGAGTATTTGCTGCAGCTGCGCGAGCGGGGCGTCAAGGTCGCGCTGGGGTCGGCGAGCAAAAACGCCGGGTTCATTTTATCCCGGCTCGGCATCGCGGAGCTGTTCGACGCGGTGATCGACGGCACCAAGGTGTCCAAGGCGAAGCCGGACCCGGAGGTGTTCCTCGTGGCCTGCACCGCGCTGGCGTTGCCGCCGTCTGATTGCGTCGTGTTTGAGGACGCGGAGGCGGGCGTGCAGGCGGGCAAAGCCGCAGGCTGCCGCGTCGTTGGCATCGGCAGCCCGGACATCCTGGCTGACGCCGACCTTGTCGTCAACGGGCTGCATGAACTGGTGTAATGGGCACGTTTGATCGCTTGGCCCGACACTGAAGTAAGTCCCTCGGAAACTTCCGAGGGACTTTTTGTTTTTTTAACTGGCAAGAAACTCAAAATCCCCTACACTAAGAATTAGGCAGGGGCCCGCCATCCGCGAGAACAGGAGGAACCGCCACGATCTTCGTAGAAACGCGCATACTTGCCGGTTTTTAGAATTGCTATAGTTAAATTGCCGGAGGTGCACCATTGAAGCTAAAACTTAGGAACCCGCTAGCTAATTTAAATGTGAAACAGCAGATGATCCTCCTCTTCATTGTGATGGTCATTCCGTTATTTATTCTGAACGCCTACGGCAACTATAAAGCGGATCAAGTGTTGAAGCGAAATGTCACCAACGCCTATATCGAGCTGAATAAGCAGAATTTCCGGCTCATCACCCGGGATATCGAGGCGATTAACAAAGTGACGTCAACCGTCTTCCAGCATCCGTTGCTTCAGCAACTGAACCCTAGCGGTGAAAGCTCGGAGACCGTTCTGGATCGGGTCAAAAATTACGAAAGGCTGGAGAACCTGCTGCTCAATTATTCGCAGGAAACCGATCAACGCGAGCCGGTGTATTATTCGCTGTACGTTTACGATCCGGACAACGCATATTTCTTTGCTCCGTACTATCCGGATGCGCGGAAAGCTGGCGTCTATTTTTTTCTTGAGAACGAGAAGCCGGAATGGTTTGATGAAGCTGTTGCGCAAAAAGGGAACGGTTATCTACGTATCATTGAGCACCTGTCCCCCTCTGGTCAAGGCTTACAAAATCAAAAAACGCTCGCTTATATCCGGGCGATTAACAGCATTTACAAAAACGGGACGATTGGCGTGCTGGTCGTGTCCAATGTAGACGGGCGCATCGGCGAATCGCTGCAAACCGTCTCAATTCCAGAGGGCGAGCTGTATTTTACCGATTGGAACAACCGGATCCTGACCTCCACACCGAACCTTTCGTCCACGCCAACGGGTTCCATATTGGATTTGCCGCCGGAAGCGGATCTAGGCGATTCGCTGATTGGGGTAAAGGATGTCATTACTGAGGATTTCATTTATGTGATTAATTATAATTACGTTCTGCAGGAAAAGCTGGTGTACAAAGTGCCCATCAAGGCCATGCTGCAACAGCAAAACGAAATCAAACGAATTATTCAGCTTATTTCCATTGCTTATTTTGCGGTGGGGCTGGTGTTAATCTTATATTTCTGGCGGTCGCTGATGACCCCGATTCAAAAATTGGTTTATTTCGTCCGCCGTTACGAGCCGGGCAATGTGGTGCCGGAGACGCCGCACCGGGATCGCAACGACGAGGTTAGCGTGTTGATTTCCACGATCTACGAGATGGCGCGCCGGCTGAATGGACTGATTCATTATAAATATCAGATGGACATCAAGCAGAAGGAAGCCCAGCTGCAAATTTTGTATCAGCAGATTAACCCGCATTTGCTGTACAACACGCTGGAGAGTATTTATTGGAAAAGCGCGATGGAAGGGAACACCGCCTCCGCGGAAATGATCAAGGAGCTGTCCAAGCTGATGAAAATCAGCCTAAGCCGCGGCCGAGAGCTGATCACACTGGAGGAAGAGCTGGAGCATGCTTCGGCTTACATCAAGCTGCAGGAGCATCGTTACGAGTACGGGTTCCGCGTGACGTGGGACATTCCCTTGGAGCTTCATTCCACAATCATTCCCAAAATCACGCTGCAGCCGCTGATTGAGAACGCTATCATTCACGGTGTTAAACATATGGGAGAGGACGGCGAAATCCAGATTTGTGCCGAGGCGGACGAAGCGCTGGGCCGGGTCTACATTCGGATCGCGGACAATGGGTATAAGCCGGTCGATTTCGATGCGATCGACAAGCTGCTGAACGATGAAACGCCAAGTCCGTCGTTTGGTTACGGCATCCGCAATATTCATCAGCGGCTTCGGCTGCATTTTGGGCCGGAGTACGGCTTGAACTATGTGGGCCGCCCTGAAGGCGGAACCCTCGTCACCATTACCCTGCCGCTCACGGTGAACCGGAACGAATAACACGAACAGGGGGAACTACGATGTACAACGTATTGGTCGTCGACGACGAACCGTTGATCTGCAAAGGCTTATCCGGACTTCTAACCGCTTCAGGACTGGATATCGGTCAGATCTACACCGCGTATAACGGGCACGAAGCGCTGGATTACGTAAGAATGGAGGAAGTGGATCTGCTCGTCACCGACATCCAGATGGGAGAAATGAACGGGATCGAGTTGATGCAGCAGGCGAAGCTGATCAAGCCTTGGGTGCAGACGATCATCATCTCTGCGCATGAAACGTTCCAATACGCCCAGATGGCGATCCGGCTGGGTGCCAAGGACTATTTGATCAAGCCGCTGAACAGCGAGCAGTTCCTGGACTCGGTGCGCAACGCGCTGTTGAAAATGGATAAACCGATGCCGCAGGGCGAGGAGATTTTGGCCCGAGGTGCGGAGCATTTCCGCATGGAGGAGCCGCTTCCGGAATACGGCGAACGACTGAACCGTCTGTTAAGTGATCTCGCGGAGGGGGACGAAGAGCAGCGGTTTGCCGAAGCTGAGCGGTTGGGGCTGACGGGGCCGTATTTTTCGGTCATCAAAATCAAACTGGTGATCCCCGATGACAAGCAGCAATCCGGAGATCGGGATCGGGATGCCTGTCTGTTCCGTTACGCGGCGCTTAATATCGTGAACGAGCTGCTGCATCAGGAGTGGCGCGCAGCGTCTTTTTATACCGAGAGTTTGGAGATCGCTTTGATCTTGCAGTGGAGTGAAACGGAGTATGCCGAGCCGAATCTCAACAAAATCAATCAGCTCGAAATGCTTGGCCGCAGCTTGCATCATCACATTCATAAATATCTTGGCTTGCGGTGCACGGTCGGGATCAGCCAGATTCTTAAAGGAACGGGGTTCCTAAGCTTGCTCAGCCGGCAGGCGGACAAAGCGATGCTGTGGGGAGGCGAGCACGGGGATCATCATGTGTTTTATTATGGCGATTTTAACTGGCACAACTATTCCCAGGACCCTTCCACAGAAGAGCTGACCAAGCAGAATAACCGGATTGTGGAGAGCGCCAAGAAGTATATCGAGGAGAATTACCGGCAGAAGGGACTGACTATCCACGAGGTGGCCCGCAACAATCACGTCAGCCCCAATTACTTGAGCTACTTGTTCAAGAAAAATACCGGCTACAACCTCTGGGAATACGTGATCAAGCTGCGGATGGAAGAGAGCAAAGCGCTGATTCTGAACACGGATCTGCGCCGTTACGAGATCGCCGAACGTGTGGGATATGAGTCGCCGGAGCATTTTAGCAAGATATTTAAGAAATACTTTGGCGTCAGTCCTACCGAGCTGAAGAAATAACGATGAAGTAAGAACGACCATAGTTCACATAGTTTTAGACATGTTCGACATACGGCTGCTTTTCTACAATGAAAAAAGACACTACGTAGAAAAGAGGGAGAACGATGGGGGAACCCGTGATTTCACCGGGGAACATGCAGCAGAACACGGTTAAAGCATCCACCTCCGCTTCGCAGAAGCCGCGGCGGGGATCGAACTGGAAGCAGTACATGTGGGGGTATCTTTTTCTGGTACCGGCGATTGCCATCTTTATCGTGTTCTTGTGGGTCCCGATCATCAAAGGGATGGTTTACAGCTTCTACAATATCGATTTCGTCAAAGGCAACACATTTGTCGGATTCGACAATTACGTAAAGGTGTTTCATAACCCAGACGTGCTGTTGTCGGTTCGCAACACCTTGTATTATATGCTCCTCTGTTTGGTTATCGGCTTCTGGGTGCCGATCGCAGCGTCAATCGCGATTTCCGAGCTGCGCTGGTTCCAAGGATTTGCGCGGATCGCCGCTTACCTGCCGTTCGTCGTGCCGGGCGTCGTCCTGTACGGGATGTGGCGCTGGATGTACGATCCGGTGGGACCGATCAACGCCTTGCTCGGATGGTTTGGAGCCGATCCGGTGTCCTTTATTTCCGACGGCAGGTGGTCGATGGTCTCGATCGTCTTTATGGAGACGTGGCAGCAGTTTGGTTCAGCGATGCTGATTTACCTGGCTGGAGTGCTGAGCATTCCGCGGGATTGGTACGAAGCGGCGGAAATCGATGGAGCCGGCGTCTGGGCCCGGATCAAATACATCACGCTGCCGTCGATGCGGAACCTGATCGTGCTGATGTTGATTTTGCAGCTGATCGGCACATCTCAGGCGTACCAATCGCAGCTAGCATTGCTGGACGGCGGGCCAAACAAGGCCACGTTAACCTATGCCCTCCTGACCGTCAAATACGCCTTTACCCAGCTCGATTATGGGGCCGGGACTGCGCTTGGGGTTCTGATGTTCATCGTGCTAAGCGTGCTGGGCGTGTTGCAATACAAGCTGAACAAGGAGGAGTACTGATATGAAAGAAAGAGGCATCCTGTCGCCCTCCGATCTGCAGAAGCCGCTGAATAAAGTGGTCTACGGATTGATGTGCTTGTGCATTGCGGTGATGACGTTTACGATGTTGTATCCGATCGCGATGACGATGTTCAACGGATTGAAGAGTAACCAGGAGGTTAACTCGTTTCCGCCGCGATTCTTCCCGAAGGAATGGCATTGGGACAATTTCCCGAAAGCTTGGAATTATATCGATCTGCCGATGTTTTTGAAAAATACGCTGCTCATCTTCGGCGGCAACCTGCTGATGACCATTCTGGTGCTGGGTCTCGCTTCGTTCAGCATTTCGCGGATTCGCGTGCCATATAGCCGGGCGATCTACTTTTTTATTCTGCTGACGTTGTTCATCCCGGCGTCGAGCTATATGATCCCGAACTTCGTGAACCTGAAGGAGCTGGGGCTGCTGAACACCTATTGGGCGTTCTGGCTGCCGGCGGGAGCGAATGCGTATTATTTTCTGCTGATGAAAAATTTCTTCGACGGCATCCACCCGGAAATCTTCGAAGCGGCCCGGATTGACGGAGCTTCGGAGTGGACCAGTTACTTGCGGATTGCGGTGCCGCTGTCCGTGCCGATCTTCGCGACGTTGGCGATCTTTATTTTCTCTACGGCGTGGAATGATTGGTTCTGGCCATCGCTGGTGATGCACACGGAAGACAAATACACGCTGGCCACCGCGATCTACAAATATGTCATTAACGCGCGGAACATGGATAGCAGTGTGAAGTTCAGCATTTTGTTTATGGTGATGATTCCGCCGATCTTCGTGTTCCTGGGTTTCCAGAAGTTTATCATGCGCAGTGTGAGCCTGTCTGCGGTTAAGGGATAGTGGTAACGGTTACAAAATCGTAGGCCTGCACACGAAAGTCATAAGATCACACATCGAATGCTAAATGTTTCTCTTTTATGATAAAAATGCAAGATTACCTAACTTATGAAAAGGGGAGTTTCAATGCGCAAGTTTTCAGCAGTGTTGATGTGTCTGATGCTGCTTGGTTCGCTGCTCGCGGCCTGCGGCGGAGGCGGGAACAAGGAAGCCCAAAATAACGGCGGTAACAGCGGCGGAAACACGGCAGCTACGAGCAATAACGGAGGAGGCAATGCGGATGCTTCATCGGGGGAAGCCGATGATATCACGCAGCGCAAGGTCACGATCAAGATCCACTACCCGTTGCCGGACGAAACGACGCTTCGCCAACAGGAGGACGATAAAATCGCCCGCTTCCAAGCCAAGTATCCTAACGTCACAATCGTGAAGGACGACTGGCAATACAGCGTCAATGAGATTGGCGTAAAAATGGCTTCCAACGAAGCACCAACCTTTTACAATACATGGGCAACAGAAGCTCAATTCTTGGTAGAACGCGGCTGGGTTGCTGACATTACCGATTTGTGGAACAACTGGGAGTATAAGGACGAAATTAACCCGGTGCTGCAAAATCAATTTATCGTAGACGGCCGAGTGTACGGGATCACTCAAAACGGTTACGTCACTTCGACAGTAGTGAATAAGAAGCTGTTGGACGAAAAGGGCATTGCTGCTCCTCCGTTCGACTGGACTTGGGATGATATGTACAATGTCGCCAAAGGCGTTGCCGATCCGAAGAAAGGAATTTCGGGGATCGCTCCGATGGGGAAAGGGAACGAAGCAGGCTGGAACTGGACCAACTTCCTGTTTGAAGCCGGCGGCGACATTCAAAAGAACGAAAACGGCAAAGTGACTGCCGTGTTCAACTCCGAGGCTGGGGTGAAGGCGCTGGACTTCTACAAGAAGCTGAGATGGGAAGCTAACGCCATCCCGCAAGACTGGGCGTTGGGCTGGGGCGATGCCGTCAGCTCCTTCCAACAAGGACGGACAGCGATGGTAATTGCTGGTGCATTTGACGTCGTTCAAGCCGCGCTGAATGAAGGCGGTATGAAGCCGGAGGATGTGGTCGCTTATCCGATGCCTGCAGCCGAGAAAGGCGGCAAGCATTACGGGGTGCTCGGCGGCAACTACCTCGTCATTAACCCGAATGCGACGAAAGACGAACAAGAAATGGCGTTCCGTTATATTACGTTTGATTACTTCACCGACGATGCTTTGAAAGCGGTAGAAGATACGATCCAAGCCCGTAAAGCAGAAGGTAAGTATTATGTGCCGACACCGCTGGAGTATTTTAGCGAAGATTCCGAATACGCCAGCAAAGTGAAAGCCATTTACGACAAATACGACAACGTATACAAATACGATCCGCAGCTCTTCACTCTGCTCGAAGGCAAGCCGGAAGCGCAGTTTGGGACACAGGACTACTACGCTACGATGTCCAACGTCGTTCAGGAGTCGTTCTCGAAGAAGGGTACCGATTCCAAGCAGCAGCTGGATATCGCTGCGAAGTACGTGCAAGAGAATTTCTTTGACAAAATTCAAGCGCAATAATGGGTTGTAAAAGGCCTCCCTGGTTCAGTTTGGACCGGGGAGGCCTTTTTGCGTTGGATGTGTGTGGCGGGGAGCCAAGCCTGGGCCGCTAACGGAACTCAGAGACCTTATTTTGCTGTTTTCAGCTCGTTTTGAAATCTAACGGAACGGTGAGACGTTAATCTCCGTTTTGGACGTGGTTCAAAGCGGGTTTTGGCCAAATAACGTCTTCTGGTTCCGTTACGCTGGGAAATGGCCGGGAAATGACACTAGCCTTGCATCTAAAGTGACATGGTATTCAATTAATTGTTAATATTGGTTATATCAGCTTATTGGATTAAAATTTNCCATTTCTATTTTCCGCCAATGTGCTAAAAGGGTAACAGGACGTGAAGTGTAGTCATGTTACCAAAAATTAGTAGATGAATCATTCGGTTACTCTAGTACCATCTTGACGCTCTTGAGCTTCAACGGATGTTTTCTCGGCCTTCCTGGCCGCCCTTTCTTACGCCGGCCTTTGGATGGCCGAGACGGCGGTCGTAACACAGCTTGTTGAAACTCTTCCCACGATCGCTCAGCAT